>RECX01000247.1 GCA_007693825.1 Balneolaceae bacterium | reverse complement strand
AGGACCCGACCCCTGTCAGCATGGAGGAACACTAAACGCATCTACCCGGAAGGGCTCGAAACGCATCCACCCGGAAGGGTTGGATGCTACTTGTCGCTCACGTAGAGATAGCGCTTGATCTTCTGTGTCGGCGTTTTCTCGAAGGGTTCGGCCTGCTCGATCACCTCGCTGAGACGTGAAAAGGAGGCGACGCTGGCATTGGTCTCGTCGCGCAGCGTGACCAGCAGATCCTTTATGAATTCACGGATTTCGGTCTGGGAAAGCCCCTTCGCCGAGAATTCCTCGTCGAGTTTCTCGTAGTTCAGGTGCACTCTGGCCACCAGCCGGTCATCCTGCTTGTAGACCAGTGACTCCAGCACATATTCGGAGCGTTGCAGCATCGACTCGATGCTTTCGGGGTAGATGTTTTCGCCGCTTGGCCCCAGGATCATGTTCTTGAGCCGTCCGCGAATGTAGAGATAGCCGTCGTTGTCGAATTCGCCGAGGTCGCCGGTCCGCAGCCAGCCGTCGCTGCCGATGGTCTGCGCGGTCAGATCCGGATCGTTATAATACCCTTTCATGATATTCGGTCCCCGGACCAGGATTTCGCCCACTTTTCCGTTGCCATGGCGGGCTTTGGCGGCCGCCGGATCACCGCCGTGCTCTTCCCCGGTCTGGTTATGATCGATCTGCACTTCAACTTCCGGCACCGGTTTGCCGACCGAGTACAGCCGCGTGCCTTTCTCGCTGCAGCCGGCCACCAGCGGCGATGTCTCCGTGAGACCGTACCCCACGGCATAGGGGAATCCCGCCTCCCGCATGAACCGCTCCACCTCGGGCGCGATCGATGCGCCGCCGATCGGGAACATCCGCAGTTCGCCGCCAAAGGTTTTCAGCAGTTTTTTGCCCGCCTTGCGGTTGATCATCCGGCGGACGGCCGGAATCTTGTACGCCGTTCGCAGGGCCCATTTTTTCTGGATTTCCGGCATGATGCGGCCCTTGTACATCTTCTCGATGATGAGCGGCACCGCCAGCATCACCGTCGGCCGCACCTGCTGCAGCGCCGGCAGCAGCACCGGTGCCGTCGGCGGCTTGTCGACGTAGTAGATGGCCGCCCCGATCATGAGCGGCATCACCATCCCGATCGTGCATTCGTAGACATGCGAGAGCGGCAGTATCGAGAGCAGGCGCTCCCGCTGGTCGACCTCCACGATCTGATCCAGCGCCATGGCGTTGCTCACGATGTTCTTGTGCGAGAGCATCACACCCTTGGAATGTCCGGTAGTGCCGGAGGTATAGATGATGGATGCGGGTGCGTCCTCGGGGATGTCGGCCGACTTCAGCCCCACTTTTTTCAGCGCCATGTCCTTGATGCGCTTCAGCTCGCGGCTGCCTTCCGCGTAGAGCCGCCGGAGCCGGTCCTTTCCCCACTCCGGCGAGATCACCGAAAGGTTGTCGATAAGGACAACCACGTTCAGCTTTTCCAGGCCAAACTCTTCCACCTTGTGGTAGAGCCTCTCGGAGACGAACAGCGCCGAGGCGCCGCAATGCCTGAGGATGTGATGGATTTCAGAGGGGTGAAATTCATTGAGGATGGGTACGGCAATCGCCTTGAGTGAGATGATCCCGAAATAGGCGGCACCCCAGTTCGGGCTGTTTTCACTCAAAATGGCTACCCGGTCACCCTCATTGATGCCGTTTTCCCTGAGGAAGGACGCCACGCGTGACACTTTCTCCTCAAGTTCACTGTAGGTGGTCACCTTGCCGCCGGCATAGCCGAGAGCCGGACGGTCGGGGAAATGCTTTATCGACCGGTGCAGCATCTCAGGGAGTGTCAGTTCCTTCAACGGCGGCATTTCAATGCGTCCGCGCCGGTTGTCCTCCTGATCTTTCTTGTGCTTCTCTTTTTTTGTCATAGCCCAAGGTTCTTTCTTTTATTTGTTGAAAAAGTACCAAATATTATCCATCTCTGAAAAAATAATCCGACAAACCGCCTGTTCAACATGCAGGGACCGCCCGGGGCAACAGCCAGCTAACCCGCCAAGGCCAACAAACAACAAACCTGCCAAGGGCAAGCAGCAAACCCGGGAACGCATCCGGCCTCTTTTGTGTCTGATTGATCAAAATAACGTACCTTCAAAAGATGAAACCAAAATGAAATCATGACGCGTACGGCCATTATCGGAGGCGGCATCAGCGGGCTTACCCTGGCCCTGCTGCTCCGCGACAAAGGACATTCGGTCCGGGTATTCGAGGCATCGGACCAACCCGGGGGTGCGATCCGCACGACGCGCAGCCCGGATGGATGGATGGCCGAATGGGGCCCGAATACCATTATCGAGTCGTCCGGACGCATCAAGCGCCTGGTCTCCATGCTTCATCTTGAAGAGCGCCGCCGCTATCCCGATCAGACAGCTAAGAAAAGATATATTGTCAGGGACGGGAGGATGGTGGCCGTGCCCGGATCGGCAGGCGAGCTGCTCAGCACGGCCCTGCTCAGCACCTCCGCGAAGCTGAGCATCCTGCGGGAACCGTTCCGCCGCCGGTCGCGAAACGACCATGACGAAACCCTGGCCGACTTTGTCCGGCGTCGCCTTGGCGACGAATTCCTCAAATGGCCCATCGACGCGCTGGTCGGGGGCATCTATGCCGGGGACCCGGAACGGCTATCGGTCCGGCACGCTTTCCCGCGCCTCGCCCTCCTGGAAGAGCAGCACGGCTCGCTGATACTCGGCCAGATCAAGGGAGGCGTACGCCGTCCACCCGGATCCGACGAGATCCCCCGCAACAAAGCGGAAATCTTCTCCTTTGATGACGGGCTCCAGGTGCTGCCGGATACGATCAGCAGCCGGCTGGGCGATGCGGTCTCATTTCAGTCACCCGTGCAAAAAATCACCGCTATCAACGGAAATACCGCCACCGGGGAAACAGCAGACCGCCCTCCACGCTGGCGGGTGCATGTGAACGACCCGCTGGAGGCGCCGCAGGATTTCGACGTGCTTATCTATGCCGGGACCTCGTACGGCCTGTCCGGCATTGACTTCCCCGAAACACTGGCCCCGCTGCTCACTCCCGTCACGGAAATCCCCCATCCACCCGTCGTCTCCTTTACCATGGGATTCCGGCGCAGCGACATTTCCCATCCCCTCGACGGATTCGGCATGCTCATCCCGGGCATTGAGGGCTTCCCCATCCTGGGCACGCTGTTCACATCCACCCTGTTCCCGAACCGCGCGCCCGATGACGGCCAGGTGACGCTGACCACGTACATGGGCGGGTCGCGACAGCCGGAAATCGCCGGAGCGGAGGAAGAGGAGCAGGGCGGCATGGTGGTTTCCACCCTGCGCAAGCTGCTGGGGCTGAGCGGAGAGCCGCGCTTCCGCCACCGGATCCTGTGGTCGCGCGCCATCCCGCAGTACGAGACGGGTTTTGCCCGGTTCCTGACGCTGATGGACCGGGCCGAGCAGGAGCATCCGGGGTTTTATCTCGCCGGCAACTACCGCACCGGGATCTCGGTCGGTGACACCATCAATGCGGCCTTTGACCTGGCCGAACGCATCCAGCAGGAGGAATCATGAGTCATGAACCGGAAACGCATCCAGCAGGAGGAATCATGAACCTGCAACACATCCACAAGGAGGAATCATGAACTGGCAACGCATCAGCATCATGGGCTGCGGCTGGCTCGGCTTCCCGCTGGGACTCCGGCTGCTGGAACAGGACCATTTTGTGCGGGGGAGCACAACCACCAAGGACAAAATCCCGCTGCT
>RECX01000224.1 GCA_007693825.1 Balneolaceae bacterium | reverse complement strand
TCCGCATCACCCTTGAAGACTGGGAGAACCGCCCGCTTCACCACAAAATCCACGGGTGGCTGACCGCAAAAACCATCGGCGCATATCTGTAAGATTGCGCCCTGAACAGGTATGCATCTTGTGTAAGTTTGCATCCTGAATAAAGTAGCATTCTGAGACGGCAGGCCGAATTTGAATCCGGAACAGGTCAACCGCCGAACATCAGACGGTCAATCCTCCAGCCATTTTCTCAACTCACCGGCAATCTCTTCCCTCGTTTTGCCAAGCTTCTTCTGGAGATTCCCGAGGAATTCATCATCTTTGCCCTCAACCCAGACCACATCATCGTCCGTCAGGTCTCCGTACTTCTGTTTCAGTTTGCCTTTGATTTTATTGTAATTCCCTTTCAGGTTCAGGTCATCCATAACAGTTTTACTTTTGTAGGTTAAACTCTGAATTCATTACATCCAACGGTCGGCACGAATGAAAATAAATCATGCGCGCTCTATACTCCAATACATGCACTATGGAGAATTCGTTCTTGTTTTTTTTGGGATCAGGTCTCGTCCGGAGGGTTAAGATCCCGCCTCCCAGGCGGTTCCCGCTTGCTCCGGCGCAATAAATCTTTATTGGCGGACGGCGGCGGGTTGCCCGTATGGTTTTGCCCCCGGCGTCAAACTTTGGTCCTTGCCATACTTGACGGATTGATGTATTCTGAGAGACGAATTTATGCGTTGCCACATCCAGCGTAAACTTCGATAAAAAAGTGATTGGGAAGGAAAGCCTCCATCCCCCACTCAAAAAACCTGATTCAGACTACAAAACCATGAAAAACATGAAAAAGATTACACTATCCATCCTTCTGACCAGTCTTTTTTTGTTTATCGGAATGTCAGGCCTGTCCCAGGCGCAGGGACTTGTAAACTTTGGAATCAAAGGCGGGGTCAACATCGCCAACATCAGTTTCGATGATTTTGACGATAATAGTTCACGGACCGGTTTTACCATAGGCGCCATCGTCGACATTGGCATCCCCATGTTCCCGGTGGGCCTGGAAACCGGGCTCTACTATTCGCAGAAGGGAACCACCTTCGACATTAGCGAGACGGTCGAAGGAATGACACTGACAGCGGATGCAACCATCAAACTGGACTATCTCAAGATCCCTGTCCTGGCCAAAGTGAATTTCGGGCCTCCGGGTCCGTTCAGTCCACATTTCGTAGCCGGACCCTACGCCGGCTTCATCCTGAATGCCGAGACGGAATCATCCTTCCTGGGGGAAACGTTTACCGAAGATATCAGTGATGACGTCGAGTCAATGGATTTCGGATTGATGGTGGGACTTGGTGCCGATCTGAATCTGATGGTCACCAAGATCAGCATCCAGGGCCGCTACTCTTTCGGGCTGACTGATGTCTTTGAAGACGATTCCTCAAAAAACAGGGTACTGTCCATCGTTGCCGGCTTTTCTTTCTGAAACAGCTGGACCAGTGCATAACTTCCGCCCCGTTAAATTTTGAAGGAAACAATTTTGAAGCCGAAAATATATCCCCTCTGTTTTCTGCTCCTGGCAGGATTCCTGGTGCTTTTTGCCGCATCCTGCACCCCGGAAAACGATCGGCAGCCCGAAACCGATCCCACAGCCGGCGTGCCGGAGCTGATGGTTCCCCATGCCATTGATCAGGACGGGGCTGCCGTATACAAAAACAACCGTCTCCACCTCAAAGACTACAGCAACCTGCTTCATGCCGTATCCATCATGGCGACTGTTTCCCGCCAATCCGAATACGGTCATGAAAACTACCGTCCCGAATTGTACCCGGAAAAAATGCGGGAACGCGCCGAGCAGTGGCTGGATATGGTGGGGGTCATCGACCGGCATTTCAATGGCGGGGGAATGGCTGCCCGCTGGATCGACAAGCAGACCGGGGCCACCTCCGATCCTGCCAATGTGGACCTCTCCGTGTACCCTCACCTGGTCTACGCCTACCACATCCACCATCGCAGCGGCCGTTTCGAGGATGATGAACTTCTCTTCAACCGCCTGAACCGGGAAGCGACCAACTACCTTGTAACTCCCGGCCGTTATCTGATGAATGAACACTTCGGCAACGGGACGTTCCGGCATGCCAACGGCGATGTGGACCACAAGAGCATGAGTTACGCCCTGGGCGGACTCCACGCCAATGCCTATGCGTGGATCGTCTGGCAAAAGCCCGGCGGACAGGATGACATGGGCGTGCTCACCAAAGCGGCTCTGGGCCATCACATGGGCCACACACCCGAACAGATGGTAGAGATCTACCGCGCCGTGGCGCAAACGCTGGACGAGGCCTGGGATGAGCAGCGGTCCACCTACGACTTCGGGGACGGAACCACCTGGCGGCTGGATGCGGCCGGCGCCATGATCCGCGGAAAAAAGGCCATGTACGACTTCCTCTACATGTTCGGCGATGACGGTGACGCCGAAACATCACGCCGGATCTTCGACCGCACGGCAGCCATGCTCAATGCCGTCGCCCCCCTTGCCGAACCATGGGGGATGCCCGAAAAAATCGCATTCACGGAGGATGGGGCCCGCGCCGCATCGGAAACCGTCAACCTGTACGACTGGTACCAGTTCCTGAACCACCTTGGGGGTGGATACGGATTCGACCGCGAACGCGAAGGAATGCCCATGTACATCGACCGGCACCGCAGCGACCTGAAAGACCTCATCGGCGAGCTGTCGGACAATGCCCTCCTCGGGGTACTGGACTATCACGTGGATGGAGAGGGCCGCCTGTTCACCGCGGTCAGCTATGATAACGGCTCCGTCACGGACGATCGCCTGACCGTATCCACAGCCGGAATGTTCATCACCATGGCCGGCAACATGTACCGGAAAGGATCCGCATTCGATCGCGCTTCGGACTGGGACAATGTTCCGGATGATGTCGCCGACCGCAGCCGCAAGCTCCACGACATCACATTCGATCTTCTGGACCGGATTGAGCAAGCCATCGGAACTTCCCGCCAATAGCCCGCCGATCTCCGTTTGTCCATATCCGTCAATATTTTGAGATGTCTGCCTGAATATTAATTTTTATTAAATATTTATGCGGATGTGTATAAATATTTTTACATTCGCCTTGTCTGCTAATCGGATCTTGAAAAAAAGATTCTGGCTATACCCGCCGGATAGGTCGTAATCCGGAACCTACAGATAAGGAAAATGTACCGTTACCATAAGGGGTTTCTTCTTTGTTTCGTCATTGTGATGGCCTGGGCGGTCTCCGCCCAGGGTGCTCAGCAAGTGCAGTTCACCGGATCACTGGGGCTGAATTACGATGCCTACAGGTTCAACGAGTCCAATTTCTCCACCTTCCGTCCGCGTTATCCCGACAACCTCGGACGATTCACCGCCGATGCCACCCTGTCCGCCGGCCGCCACTTCAGGATGCCGTTTTCGGTCCACATCACGACCGGACAAAACACCTACCACCTGCCCTCGCTGCCCGATGAAGGACTGATCGATTACATCCGGAATCCACGAAATAACATCAGTTTCAACCCCAGTTACCGCTGGATCCACGGGTTTTTCGGCACCCAGACCCCCACATACAGCGAACTAACTACCGGGGATATCGCCCTTTTCGGGACCGGGCTCGAACTGGATCCCGGACACTTTGTATTCACCATCAACTACGGCACATCGCAGCTGGGGGTGGAATACGATCCCTTCGATAACATCGCAGGCGCCTACCAGCAGAAGATACTGGCCTCGCGTATCGGCTACGGACGGCAGGACGGCACCCGGTTCGTGCTCAATTTTGTGAAGGTCACTGACGATGAAACCTCGATCAGCACCACCCCTCCCGGTGTGCGTCCCGCTGAAGGCATCACCTTCTCGCCGCTGCTCCAGATCAGGCTCACATCCTCCCTGCTCTTCAAAACGGAGTTTGCCGGCTCGGTGTACACCTTCGACCTGCTCGGACCGGCAAACCCGTACGACAACGAGGTGCTGGATTTCATGGACCGTTTCCTGAACATCAATGCCTCTTCGAATGCCGACTGGTCTAATGTCACTTCCCTGGAGTGGCGGAGCGACTCGTTCACGCTTGGCGGGGAAGTCCGCTATATCGGGCCCGGATTCCAGTCGGCCGGGTACCGCGTGATGGAGCGCGACCTGATCGACTACAAGATCAATACCGGCATCCGGCTGCGGGACAACCGCGTGTCCGTGAACGGATCGTTTGGCATACGGACCAACAACCTGTACGACACCACCCTCGACAAGACCAACCGGACCATCCTCAACCTGAATGTTTTCAGCCAGTTCTCCGAAGCCCTTTCGGTCAATGCCAACTACGCCAATTTCGGGTTCCGCAACAATGTCACACTGGATACGCTGCGCATTGAAATGATCAACAACACGGTGTCCCTGAGCCCCACCTATCAGATCCGTTCCGACACGCGCACCCACGTCATTTCGGCCTCGGTAAGCTACAGCCACTTCGACGAATTCAACCTTTTCACCGGAAACTTCCAGAACACCACTTCCCTGAGCACAAGCGGCAACTATACGCTCGTTTTCCACGACCGTCCGCTCAGCATGGGTGTCATGGGAATGGTCCTCACCAACGACACGCCCCTCTCCGAGATCCGTATCATCACCTCCGGCATCCACGCCCGCTACCAGCTCTACGACCGGCGGCTTGTGCCTTCGGTGCGCTTCACCTATTCCAATATTTCGCGCGAACCGTTCACGGCAGATCACCGGCTGCGGCTGCAGCTCCGGACCGTCTACAAGGTCACCGAATACGCCGATCTGAGCTTTTCATGGAACACCTCGAACTACCGGTACGGCTCTGCCCGTCCGGATGCCACCCTGTTTGAAAACCGGTTCCAGATTTCACTCCAAACCCGTTTCTGAGAAATGATCATGCACACCAGGAGCCCCAAAACCGCTCAGCGTCTCTTTTTTGCGCTGACGCTGTCCCTTCTGCTCATCAGCAGTGCCTCCGCAGCCCAGGCCCAGGTTCGTGTCGACCTGAACGTGGACTCCAACCCGAATCCACGTATCGCCGACTGGGTCAACCGCACGGAACTGGCCATGCTGACCGTAACCAACGGCGATCCGCGTCTGGAGGGTCTCGAATACCGGATCAACGTGCGTGTGCTGCAAAACGGGCGGCCCGTTGTGCAAACACGATCGAACATGGTGCCTGCCAAACGGCTCCAACTGGGATCGGATGTCTTCCTGGCGGATGAGATCATCACCTATGACGCGCTCAATTTCTCCGGCGACATCGAACGGAAAATCGTGCAGACAGGGATGCTGCCGGCAGGATTCTACGAATTCTGCGTATCGCTGGCCGACCTCAGGGGCCAGGTCATATCCACCCCCCAGGAGGTCTGCCGCCCGATGCGCATAACCAGCTATCAGGCACCCGAGCTTGTCTATCCCACCGGCGACGTCACCCTCACGCCCGAAATGCTTGCATCCACCCAGTTCACCTGGACCCCGGTGACGCCTGCCCCGCCGGCGGAAATGGGCGTGAAGTATATTTTGACCGTGACCGAAATACTGCCGCCGCAATCGCCGTCGCAGGCCTTTTTTGTCAACTATCCGGTCATCGAAGAAGAGGTGATGGCGACCACGCAGCTGCTGTGGCCGGTGGACCTGGATCTGCCGGACCAGACCACCCACTTCGCCTGGAGCGTGAAGGCGGCAAGCCTGGATGATGAACCCTACGTGGAAGACAACAGCGGTTTTGCCCAGGTCGGGACGTTCATCGTTCAGATCCCGGAAACTGAGGAACCCGGTGAGGAGGAGCCGGCTGAAGAAGGTGAGGAAGAGGAAGGCGGGGAAGAGGAAGGCGGGGAGGAAGCAGAGGAAGATCCCGAGCCGGTCACACCCGGCGTGCTTGCCGCGGCCGACACACTTTATGCAGGACAGAACGGCGAATTCGAGGTCATCGTGACCGAGGCCACTGCGAACGGACAGGCTTTCAACGGCAAGGGCACGGTCTACATCGGATGGCTGATGGCCCGCATGTCCGTGGCATTCGACAGCATCACGGTGGATCTGGACCGGCGGCTGGTGGATGGCAAGATCGTTGTCGAAAAGCACGAACAGGCACCTGTCTATCCGGTGGACTGGGCACTGGAAGTGGCCGCGCAGGCCAATTTTACCAACAACGCAGCAAACAATGTCGTTGACTGGGTGGAGAACACGACCGGCCAGTCCATTCCTTACAACAATCTGACCGAGTACACCACGCCCGTCAAGGTGCCACTCGGACTCACGTTCCCCGACGGCAACGAAGCCGCCATCACCGAGATGGTTTTCCGCAGCGACAAATCGGAGTTCAACGTAATCGCCGCCAAAACCGTGCCGCCCAGCTGGGGCACGACCCGCATCGGTTTCCGCGGCAAGAACATCCTGTTCCATCCTGCCACCATCCAGATGCCCACGGGACGCTTCGAGCTGGTCGAGGACATCACCATGGGCAACGTGAACAACCAGATCCAGTTCGTCTTCAAACAGCCCGGCGCCAACAACCTCGGGTGCTTTATCGAGTGGGACGAGGACGGGTTCAGCGAATACGGCCTTGAGCTGCAGGCGCTGTTCACGCGCGACTGGCTGATCCCTTCGCCGGATACCGATCCCAACAAGAAAGTGGCCGCCAGCATCTCCGCCAACGGCACCAGCTGGACCGACCTCATCCTCGGCGGTACCCTGGAACGGGCCGAGATCCCGAACACCGGCGGAATGACCATCCTGGCCGACAGTATCTTCTACGACTTTTCGGATGTGCTCAACCCGCCCGGCATCACCTTCCCCGACAACTACCAGGGCGAGACCAGCGAGCTGTTCCGCGGGTTCTACATGAGCGCTTTTGAGGTGGAGCTGCCCGAGACCTGGCAGACACACGCGGGCGGACAGCCCAAAATCGGCGTCTACAACATGATCATCGACGACATGGGCCTGACCATGAAAGCCATGGCGACCAACGTAGTGCAGTTCCCGGACGCCGATGTGGCGGACCTGGTGGCCAGCATCGATACCGTGCATGTGGAACTGGTGGCAAGCTCCCTCACCGAAGCGGGCATCAAGGGGCGCATCGGGCTGCCGGTGAGCGACAAGAACGAGATGGACAATCCGCTGGAATACATCGCCCTGTTCAACAATCCGCAGGTCCCGAACGAACCGGTGAGCTTCCAGCTGACGGTGACGCCGACCGGCCCCATCCCCGCCAGCCTGCTTAAGGGCGAGCTGGAGCTGGCCGAAACATCCAACATTGTCGCCTACGTGGACCCCGACAAGCGCACGTTCGACATCGATCTGCACGGCACGTTTTCGTGGGGTTCGGTGGATCTCGGTCCGGTCAAGAACGTCAACCTCGGCCTGGGCTTCCAGGGCCTGGGCATGACCTACGACTCCTCGGAACAGGACCCGTTCTCCTTCAACATCGGAAGCTGGTCGTTTGCCAGCGAGCAGAAATTCTTGGCCAATTTCCCCGTCACCATCCAGAACATCGGTTTCACCACCCTGCCCAAACAGCAGAACCAGCTGATACGCGGCAAGGTGGGGCTGGATGTGATTTTCAACCTTTCCGAGGATATCGGCGGGATGACCAGCCTGGGGGTGGAAATGGCCATCCTCGACAATGTGCAGGGGCAGAAATTCTATCCACAGTACCTGAGCACTTCGCTGGATTCCATCGCCATTCATGCCAACCTGGCGGCCGTCAGCATTGAGGGTGCCATAGGATTCCGCAATGAGGATCCGGTCTTCGGCAACGGGTTCATCGGTACCCTGAGCGCCGACTTCAAGCCCGTGGGCATCCAGGCCGGCGCACTGGTGGAGTTCGGCAACACCACCTATCAGAACGGCAACGAACTGTACCGGTACTGGCGCGTCCAGGTCACCCATTTAACGCTGCCTCCGCCGGGAGTCGTTTTCCTTCCCGGACTGGCTTTCCGCGGTTTTGCCGGTGGGGCGTATAACAATATGGAAGCCACCCTCGATGGCACCACTTACTCGTTCACGCCGCTTAAATCACAGCTTGGGTTCCAGGCGGGGGCCACCCTGGCCACAACACCATCCGAAGAAGGGTTCAACGCCGATGCGGTGCTTGCCGCGCAGTTCAACACCAGCACGGGCGGGCTCACCTTCATCAATTTCACCGGCGACTTCTGGATCGGGGCGGAACTCAGCGCCTCTTCCCGCGCCGAAGCTATTGTGGATGGCAATCTTGGCGTCATTTACAACTTCCCCGACAAGCACTTCAATCTCTTTGCCAATGTGAATGTGCAAGCTCCGCCCATTACCACCCCCAGCCCGGTCGGACTGGTGCTGGACATCAACGGCAAACAAAATCAGTGGTATTTCAAGTTCGGAGAACCGGCCAATCCCAATGCGGTCAGTGTATTCGGAGTGAATTTGTACTCCTACCTGATGTTCGGCAACCATATCAATCCGCCTTCCGGATTTACCCCCGGGTTCAGCAATGCCTACCATCAAGCGGTTGGCCAATATCCTGCCTCCAACCAGATGGGCTCAGGCGGAGTCGGTTCCCACACCAATACCGGATCAGGTTTTGCTCTTGGGATTGGTTTCATGTTCGACAAAAACACCGAGTTCCCCGTGCCCTGCGGGGTATGCATCGGCGACTTCTTCGTCGGATTTGACATGGGTGCCGGCGCCGAACTGCACCTGGCCTTCCTGGATTATTCCGGCGGGTGCGGCGGATACAACCCGATAGGCATCAATGGCTGGCGGGCATCCGGCGGACTCGGTTTCTACGGTACGGCCGGCGCCTATGTGCGCCGGGAAGGCGGCCTTGGCAACAAGACATGGCAAATCGTAAGCCTGGCAGCCGGCGCCTGGATCAATGGCGAATTCCCTAATCCCTACTATGCTGCCGGGGCCGTCTCGGGTCACGCCTATGTATTCAATGTGATCAACGTCAACTTCCACCATGAATTTGAAGTGGGCACCACCTGCGACAACCAGTCCACCAGTACCACGGTCACGGTGAACCCGGGGGATGTGGCTGCCGACCAGCAGGAAAAACTCGTCCAGTACATCAATCCGTCCTTTGTCTACAACTATCCGGTGGATGAGCCCCTTGCCGTGAAATACGGACTGGAGCCATCCGAAGTGTTCGACGTGGCCGAACAGCAGGCCGACGGCACCATCACCATGCGCACCTTCAAGATGGAAAAAACGGTCAAACTGGAAGTTCTGGAGGAAAACGGATCATGGACTGCCAAGTCACTCAATACCAATACCAACATCCTTGGCGAACACCTGTACACCACCATAGGTGAGGCCAATCTCTTTGACCCGGGAGTCGAATTCGTCCCGCCAGCCGGGTTTGGCGGCACAACGGGGACCGGGGGAGCGGGCACTTCCGGCAGCACTGGCGGCACAACCGGTACTGGTGTAACTGGCGGTACTGGAGCAACAGGGGCAACCGGAGGAACGACGCAGGATGGCGCCGGCAAGGACGCAAGCTCCGTGGCCCCGTCATTCGGACTGAGCGGTTCCGTTATTTTCAACTTCATGGGATTGGGCGGATCGACCGGACAGTCCGGCGCAACCGGTCCGGCCGGACCGGCATCACCTGCGGCACCCGCTCTTCCTGCCGGCTCTGGCCAGAACGGCGGCGGGACATCCGGTACAGGTTCCGGCCCCGGCTCGGGTCCCGGTTCGGGTCCGGCCAACGTCCCGGGTATGGATATGTCGCAAAATCCCTTGCTGCCATACCCACCGGAACCCCCGCAGCCAAGTTACGGGAACCTGCCTCCTCCACCCACTCCGCCATCCAACAACCTGGAAGAAGACCGGTCCTACCTTCTTACGGTGACGGCCACACTCAGGGAGTATGTCAACGGCAGCTGGACCACCGCCCTGACACGCTCCGGCACACCTGTCACCGAAACGGTGGTGAAGTCGTTCCACACCGGGCCCGTCCCGACGCAGACCCACTCACAAATACCATCGTCGGCTTTCTGACAAACCGCAAAGACAAACCCGCAAAATCCGTTTTTAAATGGCAACCACGCCGGAAATGAATACCGAGATTATCCCTATGAGTAAGCACAAACCTGCATCCATGCTGTCTGCATCCTCGCTGCTCCCATCCACGTCACTCCCATCCACGTCACTCCCATCCACGTTGATCCTGCTGCTGATGGTGCTGATGCTCCTTCTGCCCGTGGCCGGCGCAGCACAGCAGGCCGGCGCAGCACAGCAGGCCGGCGCAGCACAGCAGGCCGGCGCAGCCAATGAAGCCACAGATAACGGCGACGCGCTCGTTGCCGATGAATTTGCCACAAGCATCCAGATCGGCGGCCGGTATGTGGAAGGCACCGGCATCGAGCTGCGGTATTTCCCGGAAAAACGCGTGGTGCTCAACACCGGTTTCCGCGAGGGATTCGTGATCGAGCGCGCTGTCGGTGATTCCGAAGAGTTTACCGAAATAGCAAGGCTGCAGCCATTTACAGAGACACAGTGGGATGAAGCCATGGACCGGGTGGAGGGCGACGCCTACGACCTGCTGGACCTGGCGCGCGGCTACCTTGATATTGCACGGACCGAAAAGGGCGGTACGTTCGACTTCGAGACCGGGATACAGGACATGCGCATGCAGCGGGCCGACGAGGACTTCGAACACGCCGTCTTCATGCTTACCGCTGCCCGCGAAGCCGCCGTCGCCGAAGCCCTGGCCATGAGTTTCACGGACAGCGACGTCAACCCGGGCGAAAACTACACCTACCGGGTCATGACCGTGGCCGATCCACCCGTTTACAACCTGGTCCCCGCACCGTTTTCCATTACCGCCGAACCCGACGACACCGCCTACGAAAACGAGGTGTTTTTCTACGAAGGCGACACCTGGGTCAACTTCTTCTGGGTGGAGGACGAACGGCTTTCACTCTACACCGTAGAGCGCAAGGATCCGGAATCGGACGAATTCCGGCTCATTACCAGCGCACCGCAACTGCAGCTGCGTGGAGCCGGCTTCGACGCGTTCGAGCACGGCAGTTTCCGCGATGAGGAACTGGAAAACTACCAGGTCTACACCTATCGCTTTTACGGACAGAACCTGTTCGGCGAGCGCATCCTGTTTGCCGAAGTGGAAGCCATGCCGCGCGACCGCACCCCGCCCGAGCCGCCGCGCGTCCTGACCCTGGAACATCACAAGCCGCGGGAAGTGCTGCTTGAGTGGGAAATGAACGATCCGCCCGCCCCGGACCTGATGGGCTTCGTCGTGGCCCGGTCACACGAGGTGGAAGGCGAATACCGCATCATCCATCCGGAACTGCTGCCCGAGACGGCCCGGTCGCTCATCGACACCACCTTCGTGGAAGGCCGCCCGAACTACTACGTCATTCAGGCCGTGGATACGGCTTTCAACGTCAGCTCCTCGCTGCCGGTCGCCGTGACCCTGATCGACACCATCCCCCCGGTACAACCCGTGTTCCTTTCCGGTGAAGCGGATTCGTCCGGCGTGGTCACCCTGGTTGTGGAAAAAAACGAAGAACCCGACCTGATGGGATATCGGCTGTTCCGGTCCAACGATCCCGACCACGAGTTTTCGGTGATTTTTGAGGGATTTGTGGATGATGATTCCCTGCGGCACGAGATCCCGGTCGTGTTCAGCGACACCATCACACTCAATTCGCTGACCCCGGAAGTCTACTACAAGGTGCAGGCGCTCGATTTCAATTTCAACCAGTCGGAGTTTTCGGATGTGATGGCGGTTGCGCGTCCCGACACCATTCCGCCCATCACACCGGTCTTCAAACGCGTGGTCACCGGTGCGGATGCCGTGGAGCTGGAATTCGCCCCGAGCGGAAGCCGGGATGTGGCCCTGCAGACCCTCTACCGGAAGACGGACATGGCCGGGCCTTGGCTGGTACACGATACGCTTGCAGTCGGACAATCCGCCTTCACCGACACCCTCGTCACGCAGGGCACCATGTACTACTACTCGCTGCGCGCGGTCGATTTCAGCGGAAACTGGTCGGATTTCGCCCATCCGGTCTCGGCGCGTCCCTACGACAGCGGAGTGCGTCCACCCGTGGAAAACCTTCAGGCCATGCTGGATGAGGAAAACGATACGATCCGCTTGACCTGGGACTACCAGTTCGACGGCGAAGACGTCTTTTTCGTGATCTACCGCCTGGATGATCGCGGCAATTTCATCCAGTACCGGCGCACCGCGGAACGCCATTTCCAGGAGCGGTACCGCGAAGGGAACCGAACATCTCATCAATCCGATGGTTCAAGGCGAACCGGGTATGCTGTCAAGGCGTTCACCACGGATGGCGGACAGTCACGCCTCAGCGAGGCGCTTGTGATGGAACAGTAGATCAAAATCCGAGCAAGCCCCAGTAGTAGAAAAACCAGATAAGCGCCAGGGACCAGACGGCATATACGGTGCCGTGGATGCGGAAGAAGATGCCCCGGTCGCGGCGCATCCAGGAGCGAACCGCAGTCCAGCTCACGGCAAGACCGAGCAGGGCAACGGCGAACGGAAGCAAATCCAGCAGGACATCCATCCAGTTTCGGGGAGTAAATGACGATTCGGGCAGAAGATGCACCGGATGGGGCTGCCCGTAAAGCATCACCAGAAATACCGTTATCAGCAGCACCAGGGCATGGGCTGACAGCCAGACGTATCCGGCTGCCGGACGTGACCTGTTATCCGATGTGTCCGGTCCGGTATCGGTGTCGAATGCCCCTGTCCATCCCCGGACATTCCGGACGACAAACGCGGCAAGCAGGAACACCAGGCTTCCGGCCGCAAGCAGCAGCATCGGGGCAAAAATGGCAAGGGCCATGACCGAGCCGCCGTACCATGGCGCCCGGATGTAGGTCAGCGGTCCGTCCGTCATCAGCATCATGCTGCCGTCCGGGGCCCGGCCAGCCACCAGGTAGCGCAGCGGTCCAAACGGGTAGATGCCCGTCTTGCGCGTGTTGCGGTAGATGCCCGGAACCAGTTCCTCATAGACAAACTCCTCGCCAAGTATGACCACCGAAAACCGCTGCTCATCGACCGGGGTCACAAACAGGGTTCCCATGATCAGGTTCAGCAGCCGGTCCGGCCCGGTGGCGATCGTCCTGCTCTGGAAGTACTCCCCGGTCAGGTCGCCAACAACCGGTGCTCCGGAAACCGGAGTGAGCGTATCTGCCAGCACATGCGGATCCGCCCCGTCATCATCCTCGGGGAAAAAGTGTTCCAGAAGCGCCCGGAACACCTGCCCATGTCCCGCATAGGTGCCTCCGCTGTACGCGAGGAACAGTCCCAGATCCAGCTCCGGTATCAGGTAGAATCCGGCATCAAATACCGAACTGCTTCCGCCGTGAAATATGACCTGGTACCCGTTGGCTTTGAATTCCTTGTATCCGTACGCCATGCCACCGAGCAGGGGATGATGGGTGAACAGCGGGGTGTGCATTTGCTGCATGGTTTCCTTCTGCAGGATGGGTTCCGGTGCCGGTTCCCGGTCCAGAGTCCCGCCCCCCAGATTGGCCTGAAGAAACCGCGCCATATCGGCGGCGGAGGTGCTCAGTCCGCCGGCCGGCGAGGGCATATGCTCAAAACGGCCGGACATAAAGCGATCACCGACCCAGCGGTAAGGGGTCACCAGCCGGTCTGCAAGCGCTCCTGGCGGCGGCTGTTCCATGGTGCTGTGCTGCATGCCCAGCGGGACAAAAATGTTATCCGCGACATACTGATCAAAGGGCATCCCGGCAATGCGCTCGACGATATAACCCGCCAGTGCCGTGCCGTAGTTGGAGTACGCCATAACGGTTCCGGGCGGAAAAATCCGCGCAGGCTGATGTCGACGGATGTACTCACCCAGCGGCGCCTGCGGTTCAAACGTGAACAGATCCTCCAGCACGTCCTCGAATCCGGCTGTGTGCGTCAGCAAATGCTCGAATGTAATCGGAGCGGCGTCCCCTCCGCCAAAACGCACCGGAAAATCAAAATCCGGTTCCAGGTGGTTGCGGATATCCTCTTCCAGATCAAGGAGCCCCCTCTCATAGAGCTGCATGATGGCGGTCCAGGTGAAAATCTTGGCGACGGATCCGGTGCGGAACAGGTGATATGCCGGATCCACCTCCTCCTGCGACTCCATATCGGCCATGCCGTACCCGGCCAGCAGGTGGATTTCATCGCCCGAAACCAGCGCAGCCACAGCATTGGGCAGGTTCTGACTTGCCAATAGCAGCGTCATCTGAAGATCCATATAACCGGCCCAGTCATCATGCGATCCTGTCCCGCGGCCACCCTCCTGCCAGGCACGTCCAACCAGCACATCGCCCGTTACCGGCAGCGTAATGCCGGATCCCGCTTTTCCGTAAGCGCCAGACAGGGTTGTGAGGCCCGGAATGGCCATCAGAAGCAATGATCCCGCAAGAAGGACGATACCCGCGGCTTGGAGAGGAGTTTTCATTCACCTGCTGTTTTGGGGTTTCGTTTTGTACGGTATAATAGGAAAATCCCGCCTTCTGAAATCGGGAAAAATCAGATGCAATGCGCTGTTGCATCTTCTCGTTGCTTGCTATATTGCTTCTCGTTGCTTGCTATATTGCTTCTCGTTGCTTGCCATATTGCTTCTCGTTGTTTGCCATATTGCTTCCCGTTGTTTGCCATATTGCTTCCCGTTGTTTGCAATGCTGACTTGCTTCACACGCGGTTTTTTTTTGACGGATTTAAAAAATGCAGTGCCTGGCATACGTCATTTCCTTTTTCCACTTCGCGAATGCCCCGAAAAGACTATTCCTGATTCCACATCACCATCCAACCATTCCTTTACAAGTCATGCAACGGCACTTTTCTTTTCGCTTCCGTTTTCTTTTTCTCCTGCTGGCACCGGCTTTTCTGTTCGGGATAATCGCATCGTCACCGGTTTCTGTATTTGCTTCCACTTCTTCGGAGGCCGGCACGAAGATCGTTTATGCCTATTTTTTGGATGATCCGACGTCAACCATCCATATCAGCTGGATTTCGCTTTCCCCGGATCCGGCGGCATTTCACATCCAGCAGGCCGGAGCCGACACCTGGCAGCAACATGCGATTGCACGCAGTACCGGTGTTCCCGGATCGCAACGCACCCTTTTTGAAGTGCAGCTCAGGGGACTTGAACCCGGCAGCAGCTACACGTTCCGGATCGGTAACAGCGAACGGCAGATGCATTTTCGAACCCTTCCTGAAGAACTGGAACAGCCGGTCCATTTTGTCACCGGCGGCGACATGTACCATAATGCCGAGCTGATGACGCCGACCACCCGGGCAGCCGCAGCCAAAGATCCCTATTTCGCCGTCATCGGCGGGGACTGGGCCTACGCCGACGGCAATCCGGACAATGTCGGCCGCTGGTTCCGCCTCTTCGAAATCTGGCAGGAGCACATGGTTACCAGCGAGGGCTTCCTGGTCCCGTTCATACCGGCAATCGGCAATCACGAAGTCCGTGGCGGCTTTCTGCAAACCCCCGACAAAGCGCCGCTCTACTTCACTTTCTTCGACAAGCCCGGGAAAAGAACCTATTTTGCCGTCGATGTCGGTAACTATCTGAGTATCATCGTCCTCGACAGTCACCACCTGGTTCCCATCAACGGCGCTCAGGCACGTTGGCTTCAGGAGACGCTTGCGGCCCGGCAGACGGTCACTCATGTTTTTCCCGTCTACCATGTCCCCGCCTGGCCATCATTCCGGGCGCTTTCCAACACCTACAGCACACTGGTCCGCGATCACTGGGTCCCCCTGTTTGAAGAATACGGTATCGCCCTCTCCTTCGAAAACCACGACCACACGTTCAAACGCACCAAACCGATCCGCAACAGCCAGGTGGATCAGCAAGGTGTCGTTTACATCGGCGACGGCGCATGGGGCGTGAGCACACGAAAGGATGAGAACGCGCACAAACGCTGGTACCTGGAAAAAGTCACCGACGACCATCATTTCTGGAATATCACCCTCTATCCGGAGTCGCGGGTTGTACAGGCGTTTACTCCGGATGGCGAACTGCTTGACTTCTTTGAGCAGACGATCCGCGAACCCCGGGCGCGGGACGTCTTCGGCATCAGGGACAACCGGGCTGATATTCCGGATCAGGTAATCCTCTCGCAAAACTACCCAAACCCTTTCAACCCGCTGACCACCATCAGTTTTTTCCTGCCGGAAGACTCCGGCAACGCCAAGGTCCGGCTGGATGTGTTCGACATGTACGGACAGAGGGTCAAAAATCTTGTGAACAGCCCGCTCCGCGCCGGGGCCCACACGGTAACTTTTGACTCCCGGGAAGTGCCCATATCCTCTGGTACCTACGTCTACCGGTTGCAGTACCGTGGCACCACCGTATCCCGTAAAATGCAGCTCGTAAAATAAGCGCTTGTGACCAGGCCATACGCCCCGAACGATAGCAAAATCGGCCTTGTTATAAAATCACAGTGAGTTATTAACAGAGTTTAAGTCCCGCATATAACATTTCTTCGCATGGGAATTGTTGAAATTATTCAAACGACCGTCCTTTATTTGCTCATCACCATTGCGGGTATCTTTGTGATTGTCAACCCGCTGACCACGGCATTTGCTTTCATGTCGCTTACCACCCGGATGAAAGAGCAAAGAAAAAAAGAAATTGCCCTCAAGGCGACAAAAATCTCAACCGGCCTGTTCTTCATCTTTGCATTGCTGGGCGGTGTCATTTTTCAGCTGTTCGGCATCACGCTTGCAGCGTTTCGCATCGCCGGGGGGATCATCCTGTTCGGTATTGCCATGGGTATGATCCGGAGCAAGGGACAGGAGGAGGATGAGCGGAAACAGACCAAGCCGGAGGGGGAGATTGCCGATGACATCTCGGTCATCCCGCTGGCCATTCCGTTTATCAGCGGACCGGGATCCATTGCGACGGTCATGATCTTGACAAGTGAAGCACCGACGTTTTACCATACAGGCCTGGTCTTTGTGGCCGTACTTATCACCACGGTGACCTGCTACTACTCCATGGTCTACTCCAAGGTTATCGTCAAATACCTCGGCGACAGCGGTAAACAGATCATCACCAAGGTATTCGGGCTCATCCTGGCGGTAATATCAGTCCAGTTTGTGATCAACGGCGCCGCCAGCGTGCTGGTCGATTTCGGAATTTTTGAAATTCCCGGAATTGATCCCGGTCCCGGCGCACATGCAAAAGAGTAACCCCGGGTTGCACGCCCGCCACTTCAAGTCAAATATCCACCGCTCCGGGTCAAATATCCGCCGCTCCGGGTCAAATATCCGCCGCTCCGGGTCAAATATCCGCCGCTCCGGGTCAAATATCCGCCGCTCCGGGTCAAATATCCGCCGCTCCGGGTCAAATATCCGCCGCTCCGGGTCAAATACCCGTCACTCCATCTTGTCCGCGCCTTTACGGTGGCGACCTGCCAGGGAGTCGACCTGGCTCCTGATTTTGTTGAGTTCATCAGACACCCGCTCA
>RECX01000324.1 GCA_007693825.1 Balneolaceae bacterium | reverse complement strand
CTTTGGATGCAAAACGTGACAAACCTATCGGAACCGTGGTGAAAACCGCGGAATACATGCGTGCTTTTGATCTGCTTTTCAAATCGGCTGTCTCATAATTATCTGGAGGACCGATTTTCGGGGCAGCAGTTTCAAAGCACGTTTGTTGTTCAGTCACATTTTCAAAAAATGTGATACAAGCCAATCCTTTTGAAGGCAGGGTCAGCAGCAAAAAGGCAATAATCAGGCTTTTTTGTAATACTATTTTACGTTCCGTCATCGATAAACAGAATAAAGACGCAGGCCTGCGATGCTTACATTTCCGCATCCGTGTTCGCCGGTATGTGTTCGAATGTTTTTTTCTGCTCCCATGTTACCCAACCGGCACCAAAAGAGCAATTTTATTCATTTTCTTTCAGTTTAAAATCCGTTGCTTTCATATACTATATACACGTATCATCTCGTCTCTCCCGTTCCCGGCATGCTGCCCAGGCTTAGTCAGCTTTTTATGCAAATTCGCATCCTTCCATATCTTATTACGCTGCTAGTACTTCTTGCAGCGCTTCCTGAGTATCTCGAGGGACAAATACCGGGCCGCGACTATCTTCCAGGAAGATTAATCGTAAAAGTCGAGCCGGAGACGGAATTCTACAAAGCCTTACTGGCTGCAGACGATGTACCTGCCAAGTCCCCCTTCCCCGCCAACATAAAGAGCTTTTTACATGCATATGAGCTGATTTCCGCCACACCCGTTTTTAGTCCGGCAACCCTTCACGAACTTAAAAAAAGCAAAACATCGCACGATGGTATTTCACAGAAGTCCCTGGAAATCGCCCACGGCCTGCAACACACATTCAGCATTTCATTTGGTTCCGGAATCGACCCGGCGTCACTGGCCGCCGAACTGAAAAATCTGAGCGGCGTGATATACGCAGAACCCCATTATGTCCACAAGACGGCAGAATTTGAAATCATGCAGGGGTACGTGCCAAATGATCCGTTCATCGGTGCCGAAAATCACAATTTTTTTGACTACCATAATATATACAGGGCCTGGGCTGTGCAAACCGGTTCCCCGGATGTTGTCATAGCCATCATTGATACCGGCATATTTTACGATCACCCGGATCTCAGGGATAATCTCTGGCGAAATCCTGAACCCGGACGGGCGAATGAATTCTTTGATGAATTTGAGATTCAAAACGACACCATTGGATGGAATTTCTGGGAAGCAGGGGACATTTTCAAAGGCGAAGATCCGGAGCAAAATGCAAATCCCGTCGGAAATTACAGTACTCACGGAACCCGCGTGGCAGGAGTAGCAGCAGCCGTCACCGACAATGGATTGGGCATGGCGGGAGTCGGTTTCAACAGCCGCTTCATGCCGATCAAAGCCGGCGGTACGAAGCAATATCCGGGCACCATAGCGTTCGCATATCACGCCATACTTTATGCCGCAATTAACGGTGCTGATGTCATCAATTGCAGCTTTATCGGCTCGGGCAGGTCAAATTTTGGCAGGGATGCCATCGCATTTGCCACAGAATCCGGATCTCTCGTCGTCGCTGCCATAGGCAATAACGGCACCGAGACCAGTGGAACCTATCCGGCCCTTTTTGATGATGTGCTCTCCGTAGGTGCGGTAACCCAGCAATTTAACGACAAGGTGGCCCATTTCTCCAATTACAGCTTCAAACTGGATGTGCTGGCAGTTGGCCAAAATGTTCTGGGTACAACTTTTCAATATGATGATCTTTCACACACATGGACGCCGGGGTATACTGCTTCCAGCGGCACCTCATTGTCCACTCCCATTGTGAGCGGACTTGCCGCATTGATCAAGGCGGAGCATCCCGATTGGCCGCCGCAACGAATTGCCAGCCAGATTCGCAGCACCGCCCGCTCCATCCAGGAAGCCAATCCCGAACAGAGATATTCGGACAGACTGGGCAGCGGTGTCATCGACGCCTGGGCCGCCCTTACGGCGGATGTTCCCGTTATCCGCTTTACCGGATTTGATTTCAAAAAGGATGAACTTCAAAAAATAAATATTGGCGAGTCCGGAACACTTTTTGTCGAAGGGGTTCACTTCGGCAGCACATCTCCCGAAATCCGCTTTCGGGTGGAATCTTTGCAATCAGGAACACCGGTGATGCAGGAATACACCTCCCTGGATGCGCTCCAGCCGGGCGAAAACTTCACTGTCGGTTTCCCCGTTTCCATCCTTGAAGAGTTCAGGCTTGATGCGATCCCCAGGTTCCGGGTTTCTTATACCATAGGTGGCAACACTCGTGACCCCGACGATTTCTACATCATCGAATATGAAAAATTGCTCTACGGCGTGCATGACAATAACCGGATTCAAGTCTCCATACCATCTGACGGCACCATCGGTTTCATGAATCCCGACGAGCAAAGTGTGGGTTTGGGATTTATTCCCGGCAACTACGAGAATGTGCTGGCTGAAGCCGGATTCATGATATCCGGAGTCATCAACGGGCAGCGGGTCATCATGAATCAGGTCCGGGACAGTACCGGCATTTCACGGCATTTCCTTCCAGAAAAAAACATGCGCATCCGTCCGCATCCGGATATTCGCAACGCGCTTTGGGGGCAGGCTGCCTTCACGACAGAAAAGCATCCCGAACCAAATGATCTCCGGGTGGAACTGGAAACCCTGACCATCAGCCGATTCAATCTCGATCAATCACTTTTTCTGACCTATCGTATCAGCAATCCCGGTGATGAGACCTGGAAAAACCTCCATTTCGGACTTTTCAATAACTGGGATTCTCGGGACGCCGGGTTGCATCATACCTTTTTTGATGATGAGCTGAATCTCCTGTATGCCAGGCATCAGAATAGCGCGCCTTATTTTGGAGTGGCCAATTTCGGAGGTATTTCAAGCGCACTGGCAATTGACAACGATTCTGAGATGACTCTGGACAGGGCATCCAGCAGGTCCGACAGCCTTTCGTTTGGAATTGCGTACGACGAGCATGACGCACATTACGATGGATTTACGGACGAAGAGAAGCATCTTGCGCTCACTGCCGGAACGTCACATGCCGTCCTTCAGGCTGAGAACATTTCAACGGTCAGCAGCACCGGTCCATTCACACTGTATCCGCAATCAGAAATCCGTATCGGCTTCGTCTACAGCTGGGGGACAACCGCGAATCAGCTCAAGAACCAGATTGAGGCAGCTCTCGGACACGCGTTTGCCGGTCAATATGATGCCCCGGGAGAATACAGCCGGACCGGCAGGGTTTCCGATGATCTGACCCTGTATCCCAATTATCCCAATCCATTCAACAGCCGGACCAATATCCGATTTGATATCCCTGAAGCAGGACACGTCAGGCTATCCGTTTACAATCTGCTCGGCATGCGTGTGGCCACACTGGTGGATGGGGTCAGAGAACAGGGCCCGCATTTTGTGGAATTCAACGGCTCCGGTGTGGCCAGCGGCCTTTATATCGTTGTTCTCCGGGCGGACGGACAAGTACAGTCCCATACCATGAAACTGGTGAAATAGTATCATTCGGCCACATGGTGACACAAGCCTGCAGCAGCCTGCCGGTTTTTTTAATAGTCCAATAGATACGATTCTCCTGCTACTCGCGTCAGACAATTTTCACTTCAAACCCGGTCCAGGCTTATATAAGGCAAACTTCTTGTTTGTTTGATACTCAGACTAATACCTATTTGCCAGGTTTGTTACTGTTCAGATAATCCTCAACTGCGGAACTCAAATCCTGTGCTTTTTGGCGTATTACAT
>RECX01000156.1 GCA_007693825.1 Balneolaceae bacterium | reverse complement strand
TCCGGCAGATTTTCACCTTTCACGATGGCCTCGTAGACTTTCGAGCGACCTTTTACGTCATCACTTTTAACAGTGAGCATTTCTTTCAGGATGTTGGATGCACCGTAGGCATACAAGGCCCAAACCTCCATCTCCCCGAGACGCTGACCGCCGAACTGGGCTTTACCGCCCAACGGCTGCTGCGTGATGAGTGAGTATGGCCCAATGGACCGGGCATGGATTTTGTCCTCAA
Organism: Balneolaceae bacterium; assembly: GCA_007693825.1. GTDB lineage: Bacteria > Bacteroidota > Rhodothermia > Balneolales > Natronogracilivirgulaceae > SKNL01. The sequence continues at coordinate 3,537 of RECX01000156.1, read as the reverse complement.
TGAGGTGATTCAGCTTGAGCATGTAGATAAAGCCAACCGTGGTCATTTGCTGGAACCGTTCGCCGGACTGTCCGTCATACAGATAGGTACGGCCGTCTATCGGCAAGCCGGCTTTTTCCAGCCAACCCTGGATGTCATCGTAGGTGGCACCATCAAATGTCGGAGTCGCAAATGTGACTCCCAGCTTTTTTCCGGCCCAACCCAGGATCGTCTCGTAAATCTGTCCAAGATTCATCCGTGACGGTACGCCCAGCGGGTTCAGTACGATATCCACCGGTGTTCCATCCTCAAGGAACGGCATGTCTTCTGCCGGGACCACCTTGGCCACAACACCTTTGTTGCCGTGGCGGCCGGCCATTTTGTCTCCCACACCGAGCTTGCGCTTTTTGGCCACGTAGACCTTGGCCTTCTGCACGATACCCGGGGGCAGCTCGTCGCCGACCTGTATGGAGTATTTCCTGCGTTTCAGTTCTGTTTCGTACTGACGCCGCAGATTCCGGCAATTGTGAAGCAGGGTCACGATATGCTCGTTGACCTTGTCGTCCTGGCACCAGGCCTGACGGGCTTTCAGGGTCAGGGGATCAAGGCCCTCAAAGGTCTGCTTGCGGTACTTTTCTCCTTTCGGAATGACCTCGTTCCCGAGGTGGTCGACCACACCCGGCGAGGTTTTATCCTTGAGAAGCTTGTACATCCGGTCGGCCCACTGGCCGTTCAGCTTGGTAAGCTGCTCGCGATAAACTTCATTTTCCCGCTCAACAAGCTCTTTCTCCTCTTTACGGGAGAGCTGCTCGTCTTTCTTGCGGCTGAAAAGCTTGGTGTCGATGACAACACCCGAAACTCCGGGGGGCGTCTTCAGCGAAGCGTCCTTCACATCACCGGCCTTGTCACCAAAGATGGCACGAAGCAGCTTTTCCTCCGGGGTCGGATCGGTCTCGCCCTTCGGCGTGATCTTACCGACAATGATTTCGCCCGACTTGATCTTGGCACCCACACGGATGATTCCGTTCTCATCCAGGTTGCGGGTCGCTTCTTCACTCACATTCGGGATTTCCCGGGTGAGCTCCTCTTCACCGCGCTTGGTGTCACGCACCTGCTGCTCAAACTCCTGGATATGGATGGAGGTGTAGATATCCTCGGAAACCACGCGTTCACTGACGACAATGGCATCCTCAAAGTTGTATCCCCTCCAGGGCATGAAGGCAACCAGCAGGTTGCGCCCGAGAGCAAGTTCACCGTCCTGGGTAGCGCATCCGTCAGCGATAGGCTGTCCTTCGACCACCTTGTCACCGACCCTGACGATCGGGCGCTGATTGGATGTGGTATCCTGGTTGGTGCGTTCAAATTTTCTGAGCGTATACCGTTTGATACCGTCATCGAAGTGCGCCAGTGATTCCAGTTCGTCACGATCGTAACGGACATGCACCTGGGTGGCACTGACATAGACCACCTCACCGATGCCTTCAGCTACAATGAGCGCACGGGAGTCACGGGCAGCACGATATTCGAGCCCCGTACCGACGAGCGGTGCTTCCGGCCTGAGCAGCGGCACGGCCTGGCGCTGCATGTTTGATCCCATAAGCGCCCTGTTGGCATCATCGTGCTCAATAAACGGCACCATTCCCGCCGCAACCGATACGATCTGGTTGGGGGAGATGTCCATGTACCGCACTTCATCCGGTGAGGCGAGTCCGACGTTGCTGTCCCGGAATCGGGAGAAAATAAGATCATTCTCAAACTTGCTGTCCTTGTTGAGCGGCGCATTGGCCTGGGCGATAACGGTTTCGTCCTCCTGCTCGGCAGCAAGATACTCGATTTTCCTGGATACGGTCTCTTTTTCCACCTTGCGGTAGGGTGTCTCGATGAATCCGAAATCGTTGACTTTGGCATGCACGCACAGCGAGGAGATCAGCCCGATATTGGGGCCTTCCGGCGTTTCGATGGGACACAGGCGTCCGTAGTGCGTATAGTGCACGTCGCGCACCTCAAATCCGGCACGCTCTCTTGTCAGGCCGCCCGGACCGAGTGCCGACATCCGGCGCTTGTGGGTAAGTTCGGCCAGCGGATTGGTCTGGTCCATGAACTGGGAAAGCTGGTTCGTTCCAAAGAACGTGTTGATCACGCTGGAAATAGTCCGTGCGTTGACCAGATCCTGCGGTGTGAACTGCTCCGCATCGCGGGAGTTCATCCGCTCACGGATGGTACGGGTCATGCGCGCAAGTCCGAGTCCGAATTGCTGGGCAAGCTGTTCGCCCACGGTACGGACTCTCCTGTTGCTCAGGTGATCGATATCATCCACCTGGGATTTCAAATCCTTCAGGCGGATCAGCTCCTTGATAATCGAAATGATATCGCTTTTGGTCAGTACCTGCAGATCCAGGGACTCATCCAGGCGAAGCCGCTTGTTGAGGCGGTAACGTCCCACTTCCCCAAGGTCGTAGCGCTTGTCGCTGAAGAAGAGGCGGTCCAGTACGGAGCGGGCCGTCTCCATATCCGGCATATCACCGGATCGGATCTGGCGGTACACTTCGGCCAGGGCGCTTCTTTCGTCGTGGCTGGTGTCTTTGCGAAGGGTGTTGAGGATCACGGATTCCTCGTGGTCTTCATCGCTTGTCTTGAGCACATGGATGCTGGTTATGCCGGCATTCTTGAACGCCTGGAAATCCTCATCTGTAATCTCATGATCGCGCGGGAAGAGGATATTCCTGCGTTTTGCCTCGGTGACTTCGCCGGTCTCATCATCAACCACTTCTTCCACTACGTCTTCCACAATATCGGTGGCCAGTTTCCTGCCCAGGGCACTCTTGAACGATTTGGCTGTTTTGATGCTGATCTCATCCGACAGATCGAAAATGCTGAGGATCTCGTAGTCCGTGGAAAATCCGAGGGCGCGAAGCAGCGTGGTTACGGGGAGTTTCTTCTTCCTGTCGATGTAGGCCCACAGGACATCGCGGATATCGGTCGTAAGTTCGATCCAGGAGCCCTTGAAAGGGATTACCCTGGCGGAATAGAGCTGAGTCCCGTTGGGATGCAGCGACTGTCCGAAAAACACACCGGGGGAACGGTGCAGCTGACTTACAATGACCCGTTCTGAGCCGTTGATGATAAAGGTTCCGCTTTCAGTCATCCAGGGAAGGTCTCCTAAAAAGACCTCCTGTTCGATGGTTTCACTGGCATCATCACCGGGATCGGATGATGAGAGGCGCAGTTTTGCTTTCAGGGGGAGCGCATAGGTCAGTCCCCGCTCCTGGCACTCTTCTATCGAGTATTTGGGCGTATCCACGGAATAGTAGATAAACTCCAGAATACTTTGTTCCCGCGTGTCCTGAATCGGGAAATGTTCCAGAAAGATTTTCTGCAGGCCTACTTCTTCCCGATCTTCGGGGTCAATGTCCCATTGCGTAAAACGACGGAATGATTCAAGCTGGACATCGAGAAAATCGGGGTAGTCTAAAATGTGCAGGGTGCGAGCGAATGATATGCGACCGGTATGAGTTTGGATGGCGTTGCTTTTACTCAAGGCTACCTCGTCCTTAGTTT
>RECX01000341.1 GCA_007693825.1 Balneolaceae bacterium | reverse complement strand
ATCCAGGAGCATTACGGTTTGTACGATAATAATGCGCTTCAACAGTATGTCGAGACAATCGGGCTTGAAATGCTGGCCGTGAGCCATATGCAGCGGGCTGACACCCCGGACCATTATCAGGAAACCGAGTTTTTCTTCCGTCTTTTAGACAGCCCGGTTGTCAACGCTTTTGCTTTGCCAGGAGGGTATATCTATGTAACGCGAGGGTTGTTATCTCACCTTGACAACGAGGCGCAGCTTGCTGTGGTTTTAGGGCATGAAATTGGCCATGTGGCAGCACGCCACGCCTCCCAACGCGCCCTTGAGCAACAGCTGGGACAAATTGCCCTGATCGGGGGAGCCGTAGCCGGGGAACTTTTTCTGGGAATCCCGGGTGGAAATATCCTCGGACTGGGCGGCATGGCGGCGGAGTTGTTGTTTTTGAGCTACAGCAGAGATAATGAACGGGAAGCTGATCGTCTCGGGGTAGAATACGCCTCCATGGGCAACTACAAATCGGCCGAAGGAGCAAAGTTCTTTTTATCCCTGGAGCGAATGTCCGCCCAAACGGGTCAAAGTATCCCGAACTGGCAGGCGACGCATCCCGATCCGGCAGAAAGGGCATCGTCCATCCCAAAACTTGCAGAAGAGTGGAGCGCCAAAGGATATGAACAGACCATTGTGAATACGGATGAGTACATGGGCATGCTGAGCAACATGATCTACGGGGATAATCCACGGGAAGGGTTCAGCCGGGACGGTCATTTCTATCACCCGGAAATGAAATTCCAATTTCCTTATCCAACTGGATGGCAAGTGTTTAACCAACGATCGCTTGTAGCCGTGGTCAATAAAGAGCAGAACGCTGTTTCGGTCATGACGCTGGACAACAAGTCGACAGGCGCCGAGGCCTCGGTCAACGAATTTTTAAATCAGGAAGGAATTACCACAATCGGAAAGTCACGTGCGACCAGCAACGGACTCAGCGCTTTCGAGGCTGAGGCCACCGGGCAAACCCAGGACGGCACCCAGCTCAAATTTTATCTCTATTCCATTGAATACGGCAACATGATTTTCCGGTTTATTAACTATACCACACTTGAGGGCTATGATACCTATGGTCCCCGATTTATAGAGGTGACCAGTGGATTTAAAGAACTGACGGATTCAGGCATTATGAATATTCAACCGGTTCGCTTGCAGACCGTTAAAACCACCCGATCCGGCACGTTCCGGTCCTTTCTTCCCGCTGATCTCAAAAGCCTCGCAATAACTGTTTCGCCGGAGGACATTGCCATCATGAATCAGGTGGGCCTCGATGCCACTATCGAAAGTGGAACGTGGATTAAGATTCCAAAATAGGATAAAGGAAACAATTATCTATGTTAATTGAACCTGGTTAGTCATTGGAAACAGCATTTCGTGAAGTCTGCGATCAGCTGAAGCGTGCAGGGTGACGCCCTGGAAAGCGTCGCGCAAAGCGGCGATGTGCTTTGGTGGCAGCCCGGCACTTTGTTTCATTAAACGATCTATTACCGGTCGATGAATATGTTGGGTTTACAATCCGGCAATAGCTTTTTTCACTCCTTTTGGCAGGTAGGTGAATAGTATTTCCGGTTTGTCCTGTTGATCATAGTCTGCCAGAACAAAGGAGGGCGGGTATATGCCGGTATTGCACACCTGCATTTTCCCCGCCCGAATACGCTTGAGTGCGGCCGCGTTGAATTAAATCTTGATTACTTCTTTCGCCTGCAGGCCTTTATCACCTTGGCCGACCGAAAATTCAACATTGTCGCCTTCATTCAATTCTTTATATGCATCTGACTGGATTTCGCTAAAGTGGACAAACACATCATCCCCACTTTCCCGGCTTATGAATCCATATCCTTTTTCGCTGTTAAACCATTTTACTACACCGGTTTCTCTTTCTTCTGACATAATCTTACTCTTTTTATTTTTATGTATTACAACTAACAGTAATGGATTTACAGCTGCCGATCTTTTAAAAAGCCGGTTAGCTGTTAAAGATGATGACTGGTTTCAGGCCACGAACCAGTACCTGGTCGCATATCTGCACCCGCACCATTGCATTCTTCAGAATACTCCTGAAAAACTTCATCTTTTCCATATCCTGTAACATGCATTAAAAATTTAAAATTGACAAATATTATTCCTGAAATAAATCTATAGATAATTTATTCTAAAATACCAATAAAATCAATAAGATAGGACTGGTACTGCCCTGGATAATCAAATCAATAACTACTCCGTATAGTGAAAAATGAGTTTTGAATTTGACGGCTTTTAAAAGATTGGCATCTGGAAGCTGCACGACTATTGGGGCACGAATCAATGGGTAAGAAGCTACTCCCTGTCGCCTGACGGAACCACCTGGCCTGCCGGATCAGTGAAACAGGCCTCATTGGTTTTTCGTCCCCGACGCGCGGGTCCCGGGAAAAATGTATGCGTCCGTGCGGTTGCTGTAAATGTTCCTTTGTAAAGAAAGGGGAGGTGTTGGAAGATATTTCCTGATATACCTGCTGCCTGAAAATTCATTGCTCTCGCAATATCTTCTCCATCGCCTTTCCCTTTGCCAACTCATCGATCAGCTTATCCAGATAGCGGATTTCCTGCATGGTCGGTTCCTTGATGTCTTCCACCCTGATCCCGCAAACCATGCCCTTGATCAACGTCCGTGATGGGTTAAGATGGGGAGCTTCCGCAAAAAAGGTCTCAAAGTCTGTTTGATAAGGTTTCAGGTTGCTGGCCGGGTTATCCCAAAAGCATCCACAATAATCGCGTACCGACTCAATCGATGTTCGATTTACATTGAAAATGCCATTGTCGATGTAAACCCGGTATGTGCTACATTATACTATACATAGCGCTCAATATCCATCACCCAATACCTGTTACCCATCACCCAATACCTGTTACCCATCACCCATCACTTGTTACCCAATCCCGTCATTCAGGTCCGGAAGCTTTCCAATACGGATCATATATCTGACATGTGATTTCAGGGCGGCAGCCAATGATTCATGCTCCTGATAGGCGACATCAAACTCCCGGGCCGTCTCCCGGACAATTTTGGAAACCTCCGGATGGTGAACGTGACAGATTCCCGGGAAAAGGTGATGTTCCACCTGGTAATTCAGTCCACCGAGATACCAGGAAAGCCATCTGTTCCCCGGCGCGAAATTCATGGTAGTCTCCATTTGATGGATGGCCCAGGCATTCTGAATCTTTCCATCATCATCCGGGACAGGGAACTCGGTCTCATCCACGGAATGGGCCAGCTGAAATACGGTAGTGAGGATGATTCCGGCGGCAAAGTGCATCAGCAAAAAACCGTACAGCACATGCAGGAAGGGGATCCCGATGAGAGTGGGTATTCCAAGAAGAACAAAGAAATAGGCCGCTTTCATGGTGATGATTCCGAGCAGCAGCTTTACATTCTGAGTTCGGGAATTCGGATTCACACCATCCCTGGTATAGAGAATAAACTGTACGAAATCTTTCAGGGTGACCCAGTAAAGGGTCAGGAGGCCATAGAAAAAGAAGGCATACACCGGCTGCAATTTGTGATACCATTTCAAGGGTGTATGCGGGGAAAAACGGAGCACCGTCTTGTCGGCGATGTCATCATCCATGTGGGAGATGTTGGTGTAGGTATGGTGAAGAATATTATGCTGCAGCCTCCAGTTGTGCTTTGATCCCCCCACCAGATTCAGCGTGAAGCCCATCATTTTGTTGACGACATTACTGGAGGAATACGCGCCGTGGATGGCGTCGTGCATG
>RECX01000221.1 GCA_007693825.1 Balneolaceae bacterium | reverse complement strand
GTACGTACCGGATGTTCGGATCTTGCAAGGAGAAAAATTCAATCAGTATTTCCATGTATCAGATGTTCAGATCATGTCTGGATGTCACCGGTCGCCGCGGTTTTCCCTGGACCGGTCCGGGGGTCAGCTTTCCTGCTCCCTTACAAATCGTTGTTGACGGCTTTCTTCGATCATCTGGCTCAGAATGTTAAGCCGACCCCCGTAGGTCTTCTGGAGGTTTTCGTCGGTAAATGTGTCCTCAACGGGTCCACAGGCCACCATTCTGAGGTTGAGAAGCATGGCCCGGTCAAAATTGCCCGGTACACTTTGAAGGTCGTGGTGGACAACCACAACGGTCTTGTTCCCGTCGCGCAGTTCTTTCATTTTGTTGAAGATGACCTCCTCGGTGGCCGCGTCCACCCCGGCCAGCGGCTCGTCCAGCAAGTAGATGCTGGCGTCCTGGGCAAGCGCGCGCGCCAGGAACACACGCTGCTGCTGTCCACCGGAGAGTTGCGATATCTGGCGCTTGTGATACGCATCCATCCCCATTTCGGCCAGCACGCTCATGGCGATTTCCCGGTCTTCGCGCCGAGGTCGCTGAAACAGGCGTAAATGCGGATAACGGCCCATCAGCACAACATCCATCACACTGATCGGAAAATTCCAGTCCACGGACTCCCGCTGCGGGACATAAGCGACCAGCTGGCGCTGTTTGTCCAGTGGCTTTCCGTAGATCAGGGTGTAGCCGGATGATGCCGGTATCAGTCCCATGACCGCCTTCACCAGGGTGGACTTGCCGGCGCCGTTCGGACCGACAATAGCTGTGAGACTTCCCTCCGGCAGTTCAAAATCAATATCCCACAGCACGGGTTTCTGGTCGTAGGCAACGGTAAGGTCATGCACCTCAAGCGGCGGATTCGAAGTGTTTTCAGATGTGTACGTATCTGCTTGTCTCTCGCTCATGACTGCCTTTTTGGATTTGGTGTATCTGATCGTGAATAAATCGTGCCCTGTTTGAACCGGTGCCACATCTGCATGCCGGTGCGGGTATGCCGGGCCCGGCCGCTTACCGGCCGTTTTATCGGGGCGGCCGCAACTCCTCACCGAGCGCCTGCACTATGGTTTCCACATTGTGACGGAACATGCCGGCATAGGTGCCCTCGGAGGTGCCCCGGGCTCCCATGGAATCCGAAAACAGGGAACCGCCAAGCTGTACTTCGTATCCGCGGCCACGGACCCCGCTGATCACAGATTCAATAGCACGGGTGCTTACCCCTGTTTCAATGAAAATGGCGGGGATATTCCGTTCAATGATCAGTGAGACCATCCGTGTGACATCCTGGATGCCAAACTCGGTTGCCGTGCTAAGGCCCTGGAGACCACGCACCTCAATTCCATATGCCCGCCCGAAATACTGAAACGCATCATGTGCCGTGATCAGGATTCTTTGTTCTTCAGGTATATCCCGGATTCTCTGCTTCGCATATTCGTGGAGCTCCAGCAACTCTTTCTTGTATTCCGATGCCCTGCGGGCAAAGTCCTCCCCATGTTCCGGGAGAAGCTTCGTGAGCGCATCCCGCACGTCATCAACCACATACGCCCACAATTCAGCATCAAACCAAATGTGCGGGTCATAAGCTCCGCCAAAATCCGTGGCATCTATCAGTTTTTCCCGGGGGATGGAGCCGGTGACAGCCCGCGACTGATCACCAAGCCGGTCAAGGATCTCGGACAGCCGCCCCTCCAAATAGAGTCCGTTGTAAAGAACGATGTCAGACTGTTCCATCCTGCGAAAATCACGCGGCGTTGCCCGATACACATGCGGATCCACACCCGGACCCATCAGACTGACCACCCGAACGTCATCAACCCCTACATTTTCTACTACATCGCGGATAAGGTTGGTGGTTGTTACAACGAATGGACGTTCATCGTTGCCGGAAGGCTCTTCACCACCGCAACCGTACAGTAGAAAAACCAGGCAAAAGACGAAGAAAAGCCGTCTCAACACCAGGGTGAGGGGATAATGGAAAACTTGGAATATGATGTGTGCTGAAGGCATTTGTATGGAGAAAAAGTCTGGCGAAAAGTTGGAATGTTTGTTTTGGGGATTTTCAGGTTTCCGTGTTCTCACACCAGATAAGCCGGGCAATGCTGTGCGGAACCAGATACTGGCTGCCGTTGATCCTTACCCTGATTCCGGCTGCTTCATTTTTGATCAGCTCGATCTCTTGTCCGGGAGTCAGCTCCAAACGGAAAAGCAGGCTGAGAATGTCCCTGTCCTGTGTCATGACACGCCCGATCACTATTGACCTGGTACCCTTCAGCGAGGGCAAGGGTGCCAGACTGGGTGAATCCGGTATCTCCAGATCGGCTGTGGGGATGGGGTCGCCGTGCGGGTCATGTGTGGGATGATCCATCAGGTCGGCAATGGCCGCTTCGAATTTCTCACTGATCACATGTTCGAGCCGTTCCGCCTCCTCGTGGATTTCGTCCCAGGAGTAATTCAGGTGCCGGGCCAGGTACAGCTCCAGCAACCGGTGGTGGCGCAGTACTTCAAGCGCAATCTTTTCACCCGTTTCCGTCAGCTGGACCCCCTTGTAGGGCTCGTGCTCCACCAGGTTCATGGCGCAAAGCTTCTTGATCATGCCGGTCACCGATGGGGGACGCACATCCAGCTTCCGCGCCAGATCCTGCATGCTGACGGTTTCATTCATCTCCCGAAGTTTGAAAATCTCCTTGAGATAGTCCTCCTGCGATTCGCTGAGTCGGGGCTTTTCCATGTTTTTTCGGTTTGTCAAAGGGATAACCAAAGTTAGCTAAAACTAAAGCGGATTGCAATAAAACTGTGCTTGCACAGGGCATTCAATGTTGCCCATAGGGCAAATATTACGTATTGGCAAAAGAAAAAAGTAGTGTTATATTAGTCATGCCTAAAATTCAATCTATTTTTAGACCATAACTGAGTATTTCATTCCATGATCCTGGCAGTAAGAACATATATAGTAAAGGGACTTCTTCTCGTAATATTTCCCATATTATTCGCGGGGACAGGCGCGGCCACCGCACAGCATACGGTAACCGGAAGAGTAACAGACAAGGATGATAATCCGGTGGAGGGAGCAGCCGTGGCGGTTGAAGGCACAACGACCGGTGTTGCGACAGCAGCGGACGGGACTTTCCGTCTCGAGCTTACTCAAGGACGGCATACCCTTATAGTCCGGCATGTCGGATTGCGCACCGAATACCGCCGGATCACCCTGCCTGATATGGCAGGATCCGTTATCGAAATCACCCTGGCGGAGGAGGTGGTGCAATCCGAAGAAATACTGATCACGGCATCGCTGCTGCAGAGGATCACAAGGTATCAGCCCGTGCGCTCCTACCACACCGACGAGGTCCAGCAGCGAAATACCACATCCATCGGGACATTGCTGGACGGTGAGCCCGGTGTGGCCATGCGATCCATGGGACCGGCACCGGCCCGGCCGGTTGTCCGGGGCATGGACGGGGAGCGCATCCAGGTATTGCAGAACGGAATGAAAATGGGCGACATCTCATCCACGGCCCATGACCATGCCGTTATCCTGGACCCGATGACCGCCGACCGTGTGGATATCGTTCGCGGTCCCGCCAGCCTCCTCTATGGCTCCAGCGCCCTGGGCGGCCTGGTCAACGTTCATACCGACGACATCGTCCAGACCTGGTCCGGCGGCGTTGGCGGCTACACCGGCCTGGAAGCCCAATCGGCCACACGGGGCATTGCCGGGGCAACGCGCTGGAACTATGGCACGGATGCCATGAATTTCACACTCCGCGGAAGCGCCAGGCAAACCGGTGACATGCGAACGCCGATCGGCGCCATTCCCGATACCGATCTGCGCTCCGTTCACCTCGGATCCGGCCTCTCGTGGAAACGGTCCGGCGGTTTCTCCGGGGCATCCGTCTCCTGGGCCGACCAGCGCTATGGTATTCCGGAAGACCCCGATGACCCGCAGGAAGAGATCAGACTGTCCATGCAGCGTTTAGCCGTTCAAGCATTAAGCAACCACGGGCTGGATCATTCCTTCTGGAAAAGAGCCGAGTTCCGGCTCACGTACAACTTCTACCACCACGAAGAGCGGGAGTACGAATATCTTCTGGATGGGACTCTGGTCGACGAAGACCTGGAACTCAAAGTGACACAGAATCATGTGCAGGGCGATCTTCTCCTGCAGCATGGACGCGGTTCGGTGCTCCGGGACGGAACCGCTGGTGTAACACTGGAGTACAGGGACAGCCGTGTCGGTGGGGTTGAAGCCCTGACCCCGGACGCCAAAGCGCTGACCCTGGCAGGATTTCTGCTGGAAGAGTTCGAACTTGCACCCGACCTGATGATGCAGGCAGGGCTTCGCATGGAATGGAACAGGGTTACTGCAAGGGCCAATGAAGGGTTTCCCGACGCAGTGGATCGCCGAAGCCGGGGCGTGTGGGCAGCAGCTCTGGGTTTGAACCGGGCCCTGGGGTCATCCATGCAATTTGGATTACAAATTGCCAGGTCGCACAGAACTCCCTCCATGGAAGAGCTTTTTGCCGATGCGGTTCATCTGGCCGCCGGCAGATATGAAAAGGGTAATCCTTCCCTGGGAAATGAAATCGGCTACGGCCTTGATTTTTTCGCGGACTACACCGGCAGCAACAACCGGATCCATTTAGCACTTTTTGCAAACCGGATATCCAATTACATCCGACTTCAGCCTCTTGGGCTGACGGACCCTGTCCGCGGACTTCCGGTAATGGAATATATCGGATCGGACGCTCTGCTTGCCGGCGGTGAATTCCAGTTCCGGCAACAGGCCGGCAGGCAGCTGCAGTTGTATTTCAATGCCGATTATATTCACGGTTCGGAGCTTTCCGCCGGTGAAAATCAGCCCTTGCCCTTCATGCCGCCATTGAGAATGGCAATAGGAGTGGAATACGATGCCGGCCGTTGGTGGTCCCGCGCGCAGGTGCGGCACACCCTGTCCCAGGAACGAACCGCACCGGACGAGGCAGCAACCGATGCCTATACGCTGACCAATCTTGCCGCCGGCCTGAGGCTGGGCAGCAGCCACGTTCATACAGCGACACTTTCAGTCGACAACCTTTTCAACGTAACCTGGCGCGACCATCTTTCGCGGATCGAGCAGCGTGACATCCCCATGATGGGAAGAAACGTCCGGCTCTCGTACCGTTTCTACTTCTGAAACGCAGATACTTTCCATCCGGAATTATCAATCTGAAATAATCATTCCGGAATTATCAATCCGAAATTGTCCGTCCGGAATTGTAAATCCGGTTTAATCATTCCAAAATTATCATTCCGAAATAACAATTCTGTGGAAAACCCTTCCGGCCGGCACTGCAGCCACCGGCTCTCCATCCGGTTCCAGGCCGGTTCCAGGCCGGTTCCGGATTCAGATTGGACCATCTGCTACCACCTGTTCCACTTCGGGGGCTGTGTGGATAACTTTTTGGGCCTTTCCGGCAGAACCGATTGCATCGATTCTGGTTACTGGCTATTATGAAACCAATCGCATTCGGTTCTTCCAAAAAGGAAGTGAAAAGGGAATCCCGTGGAAATCGGGAGCTGTACCCGCAACTGTAACATGCCCGATGTGACCGAAACCTGCCTGAGCCACTGTCCCGGCATAACGGGATGGGAAGGCCGTTCGGTCACGGGATGAAGCCAGGAGACCTGCCGATTGTCGAACGCCAACGCTTTCGGGAATAAAAGCACCGGCAGACACCAAAGGTATGAACCATCCCAACAAGCCCCGTTTTTACGGGAGGCGCCTGGCCGCCATATCACTATTTGCCGTGTGCATCCTGTTCCCGCCGCTTGCGCACGCCTCTGACTCCGACCCGTCCGAACCGGTCGACACTCTCTACCTGGAGGAGGTGCGCGTCATTGGCACACGCATCCAGGTCCCGGATCATCTCCAGCCGGTCTGGATCCAGAACATTGATTCACGGCTGCTGCGGAAATTGCCGTATGAGTCGGCAGCCTACCATTTGTCCGGCAACACCTTCTCCATGGTCCGGGATTATGGAGAGGGTAACATGTCGCTGGTTTCACAGCGTGGATTCTCACCCGTCCATACCCGCATTGTCTGGGAGGAAATGCCGCTGAACCATCCCATGCTGGGTATGTTCGACCTCTCACTGGTTCCGGCCGGCCTCCTGGACGGTATCTCATCCTCCTCCGGCAATCCGGCGGCCATGAGCGGGTCCGGCGGAATCGGCGGCATGCTGTCGCTGCGGACCCGAACGCATCCCGAACGGTTTTTCCTTACCCAGTCTGTCGGAAGTTACGGTTTCACGCAAACGGGTCTGGGAGCTTCGCTGCGCAAGGGCTCGTTTGACGGGGGGATCAGAACCTTCCGCCAAAGCGGAGATTTTGATTTTCCATACAATGATCCGGATCCCGTCCGCCAGGAAACTATTGCCAGGGATAACAACCGCAGGGAATCCACCCATGTCCTGGCACACGGCTCATACCGCCGGAACGATTGGCATTTCAGATCCCTGCTCTGGCTGGATGATACGGCCAACGACCTGCCGGGATCGGTTTTCTTTCCTTCTCCGGCCCGCCAGGACGATCGCTCGGCGCGCATCCTTTTGCAGAGCGGCTACGATGGGTGGGACCGCACCTGGCTCACTGCCACGGCAGGCTGGTATTCTTATGAACTGACCTATGAGGACGCGTTTACCGATCCCACCGATGCCAGTACGGTGCGAGTGTACATGATGCAACCCGCCATACGCCATGTCTGGTCCCGGCAGCACGAAAGCCATATTGCCGCGCAGCTGGCCGTCCAGTCCGTCGATGCCAACACATATCCGGAAAAAAAACAGCAAAAGGGCCTGTCCGTGCGGTGGAATCATGCATGGCAAGCCGTGCACACTCTGGTTTTATATCCATCGGTGGAATGGGAACGGCATTCCCGCTTCGATGATGCCCTGAATCCCGCACTTGGCCTGACTTTTCATCCGGCGACAAGGTATGTGATGCTTCGGGCCATGGCCGGACGGAACACGAACAATCCCACATATAATGACTTGTACTGGCAGCCGTTCGGAAATCCCGACCTGACGCCCGAAACGGTTTATACCTACGAAGCGGGAGCAACACTCACAATTGGAGCCGATGGCGGGGACCGAAACAGCATCCGGAATACTTCCCGAACCACTACTCGAAACAATACCCGGAATACTTCCGGCAACAGCGGGTCCGGCGCCCAGGAACAGATACAATCAGGCAGGTCGGAAAGTGCGCTCACCGCCGGTGTCACGCTTTTCCGCCATGATTTTGAAAACGGAATCCGGTGGATAGCAGGGGAGGACGGCATGTTCGCTCCGGAAAATGTGGAAAAACTCCGTTCACAGGGCGTCGAGTTCTCCATACGTGCTGTCCGGCCGCTGGGGCTGTTCCGGCTGGATGTGCACTACATGCTGACCCGAACGGATGCATCCGTGCGGCAGGAACGCTTTCCCGGCGACGGCAGTGTCGGCCGACAGATGGTGTATGTTCCCGGGTTGGTCCACAAAGGAGTCCTTCAAGTCGATTTCAGGTCACGGCTCTGGAGCAGACTGACCGTCCGGAACATCGGTGAACGGTTTACCACCATGGACCACTCGTCGCCGCTGGACCCCTTGCCTGCATTCACGAGAATGGAAATTGACAGCGGTTGGGAGCTGCATCTGCGATCTGCAACACTTCGTGGATCCATCGGAATCCGGAATCTGACCGATAAAAGTTACGAGCTTATTTCCGGCTACCCTGTGGCACCCCGGCACTACCGGGCTTCCCTGACCATGTCGCTCCGGTGACCTTCAGCATACCATACAAATACCGTTTTATCCGTCAGTAATGACGTCAGGTTCCGGCGGTAGTTATCCACAAGTTTTCAACATACCCTTGAATGTAGACATTGCGGGCAGGTGTTATTATAAGCTGTTGTTTTCTGTTGAAAAGATGTGGGAAAGTTAACCTTTTTTGTAATGGGTCATGCATTATCTTTGCTAACTCCGAGACCTGAACAGTGGATTATCCACATGCAGAAAAGAATCTGAAAGGACAATTCCGCAGCATCAAAACGAGGTCTCATCCGTAGTACAATTACCTGAAAAATCAGAACATCCGAACCAAACAACATTCGTCCAGGCACTATGAAGATCACACCACACTTTACCAAAGCGAATCCCGACAAGCATTACGAGGGAATCCAATTTGAATCCAGAAAATCAGAAATCAGGAATCCCGACGGTTCGCTGGTATTCCTGTTGGAAAATGTGATGGTGCCATCAAGCTGGTCACAGGTCGCAACGGACATTATTGCACAGAAGTATTTCCGCAAGGCGGGGGTGCCGGCCCGGCTGAAAAAAATCCGTGAAAAGGGTGTTCCGGAGTGGCTTCAGCGATCGGAGGCGGATACGGCGGCGTTGCAGAAAATGGATCAGGAAGACCGTTACGGTCCGGAGACGGACAGCCGGCAGGTTTTTGACCGCATGGCCGGGGCATGGACGTATTGGGGCTGGAAGCATAACTACTTCAACGCCGAAAAAGATGCCAAAACGTTTTATGGTGAAATGTGCCGCATGCTTGCCCTCCAGATGGCTGCGCCAAACAGCCCTCAGTGGTTCAACACTGGGCTTCACTGGGCATACGGCATTAACGGGCCGGCCCAGGGTCACTATTATGTGGATCCCGCAAACGGAAAAATCCACAAGTCAAAAGATGCTTACACCCGTCCGCAGCCGCATGCCTGCTTTATTCAGAGTGTAAACGACGACCTTGTCAATGACGGCGGTATCATGGACCTCTGGACCAGGGAAGCGCGCCTGTTTAAATACGGCTCTGGTACCGGCACCAATTTCTCTGATATACGCGGCGACAACGAAGTGCTTAGTGGCGGTGGTAAATCTTCCGGACTTATGAGCTTCCTCAAAATCGGCGACCGGGCTGCCGGAGCCATCAAGTCGGGAGGCACCACACGTCGCGCCGCAAAGATGGTCACGCTGGATCTGGACCACCCTGACATCGAAGAGTACATCAACTGGAAAGTAAAGGAAGAGCAGAAAGTGGCCGCCATTGTGACCGGTTCCAGGATCTGTGAAAAGCACCTGCGCTCCATCATCAGGTTTTGCCATGAACCTGTTGAGATTGAGGGACGCCAGTATAACGGAAAAATCAGCCGGGATCCCAAAAAGAACAAAAAGCTCCGCACTGCGATCAAGGAAGCGCGTCGCGATCAGGTGCCGGCAAATTACATCGAGCGTGTGATCCAGCTTGCCGCACAGGGGTTCAAGGATATCGCTTTCGAAACCTATAATACGGACTGGAACTCCGAGGCTTACAGCACTGTAAGCGGCCAGAATTCCAATAACTCCATCCGTATCCCGAATGCATTCATGCAGTCCCTGGAAACAGACGGAGAGTGGAAACTGTACGGGCGCATCGAATTGCGCGAGGCTGAAAAGGAGGGACGAGAGCCAGAACCGCTCAGGGTCCTCCGGTCCCGCGAACTGTGGGATCAGATTTCCTACGCCGCATGGGCCTGCGCTGATCCCGGCACACAATATCACGACACCATCAACGAATGGCATACCTGCCCGGAGGATGGGCCCATCAAGGCAAGCAATCCCTGCTCAGAGTACATGTTTCTCGATGACACCGCATGCAATCTCGCATCCATGAACCTCATGAAATTTTACGATGAGGGGTTGCAGCAGTTCCAGGTGGAGGATTACCGCTACGCCACCCGGCTTTGGACCATTGTGCTTGAAATATCTGTGCTCATGGCGCAATTTCCCTCGAAACGGATCGCCGAGCTCTCTTATAAATTCCGCACACTTGGCCTTGGATATGCAAACATCGGCTCGCTGCTCATGGTCAACGGCATTCCCTACAACAGCAAGGAAGCAATGGCCATCTGCGGCGCACTCACGTCCATAATGCACATGACATCCTATGCCACCAGTGCTGAAATGGCTTCTGAGATCGGGCCCTTTCCGGGATATGAAAAAAACCGGGAGCATATGCTTCGCGTCATGCGCAACCACAGACGCGCCGCCTACAACGTTGACGATTCCGAATACGAAGCCCTCACGATCAAGCCGGTCGGAATCGACGGGCGCTACTGTCCCGATTACCTGCTCAAGGCAGCTCAGCAAGATGCCGACCGGGCACTTGAGCTGGGTGAAAAACATGGGTATCGGAATGCGCAAGTAACGGTTATTGCACCCACCGGTACGATTGGACTGGTTATGGACTGCGACACCACCGGAATAGAGCCTGATTTTGCCCTTGTGAAATTCAAGAAACTCGCCGGCGGCGGTTACTTCAAGATCATCAATCAAAGTGTGCCGCAGGCACTCAGAAAACTGGGCTACAGCAAACAGGAAATCCAGGATATCGTATTGTACGCCAAAGGCAGCGGAACACTGGAGGGATGTCCCACCATCACGCACAAAAATCTCCGTGATGCCGGATTCACCGATGAAAAGATACGGGCTGTGGAACAGGCTCTTCCCGGCAGCTTCGACATCAAATTCGCTTTTAACCACTGGACGCTCGGTGAGGATTTCTGCAAGGAAGTCCTTGGAATCTCCGATGAACAGCTCTCGGACCCCGGTTTCGATATGCTGCGCTTTCTCGGGTTCACACGCAAACAGATTGAACAGGCCAACGACTATGTCTGCGGCACAATGACGATCGAGGGTGCGCCTCACCTGAAAGAAGAACATCTGCCGGTATTTGACTGTGCGAACAAGTGCGGACGGACAGGCACGCGCTATATCAGCGCTGTAGGACATATCAACATGATGGCCGCCGCACAACCGTTTATCTCCGGCGCCATTTCAAAAACCATCAATCTCCCCAATGAGGCAACGGTTGAGGACATACAGAAAGCATATCAGCTTTCCTGGGAAAAAATGCTCAAGGCCAATGCATTGTACCGGGATGGATCCAAGCTGAGCCAGCCACTCAATTCCATGGCAGATATCATGGACGAGCTTGAGGAAGAGACCGAAGAAGCCGATTCGCATCCGGAGATGATGCAGGTTCAGGATGAAGTTGTAAAAACAGCTGAAAGGATCATCCACAAGTATGTTACCGGCCGTAAACGACTGCCGCACCGCAGGGGTGGCTATACCCAGAAGTGTAAAATCGGGGGTCAATCGGTCTATCTGCGGACCGGCGAGTATCAAAATGGCCAGATCGGTGAAATTTTCATCGATATGCACCGCGAAGGCGCGGCTTTCCGCAGCCTGATGAACTGTTTTGCCATTGCCATCTCACTGGGTTTGCAGCACGGCGTTCCGCTTGAGGAGTATGTGGATGCGTTTGTATTCACAAAATTCGAACCCAGCGGGACAGTGATTGGCAATCCGCATATAAAGATGACCACATCCGTCATAGATTATATCTTCCGTGAACTGGCGGTAACGTACCTGGAACGTGAGGATTTGGCTCATGTTGGTCCGGAAGACATCTACAAGCGGTCGCTGCGCCCGGAGGATTTGGAAAATCCGGAAGGCAAAGTGTCGGACTCCAAATCAACAACCGATAAAACGAAAGGCCAGGACATCGCCACCTTCGCAACAGGTCAGGTAAGTATTCCTGACAGTACCTCCACGGATGAGAGTTCCAATGCAGCGGGACCATCCCCCGAAACAGAAAAAGTCTCAGCGGAAAGTGGAGAATCAACCAAGAGAACCGTCGGTCAACATCGCTCGGAACAGATGAACAGGGCCAGGGAGATGGGCTTTACAGGTGATATCTGTCCGGATTGCGGGAGCATGACCATGGTTCGCAACGGCACCTGCCTTAAATGCACTACCTGCGGGTCAACCACAGGTTGTTCCTGACGGGTAAGCGCAGCCGTAACTCAAGGAATAAAATAAAAGCCGTATCCGCCAATTGGCAGATACGGCTTTGAAGTATTTTCTGCAATGGGATTTAGTACGCCGTTCTATTGCCGGAGGGCATTACTCTTCGTATGAAAGTCCGGACCAGTTCATGCAGTCGGTGATACCAACCGCTGTGATACTTGTCGAAAGAATGAAATTGCTCATAGAGCCTGGTCCGATTAGTGGGTACAGTTTTCATAACGTATCTCCTAGTGTTTTAATAATGGGGTTTCAATAAATAGCCGAAGGAAATAATTTTTCTTAGCTTTAACTAAATATACATAAACCGCAGATAATTTACAACATAACGGAAGAATAAAATTGCAGGAGGCAAAATCTTGTGTTTAGAAATACTGCTGTCTATGTTTAATTGACCAACTATAATATTAAATCCCATCGATAACACACATGAACAGATTTCAAATTGAATTCCTGCCGCTTGACCTGCCTCTGAAAAGACGATTTACCATATCCAGGGGATCAAGGGATGAAGTCAACAACGTACTTGTCAAAATTCATTGCCAGGGCATTACAGGTATCGGGGAAGCGGCCCCAAACCACCGGTACAACGAGACACAGGAATCAGCCATGAGTTTCCTGGACAGTTTCGGTTCCTATGAAACAGAATATCCATTTGATATTTCCCTGCTTGTTGAGAAAATGGAAAAACATGGTGATGGCGAGTTTGCCGCCAAAGCCGGTCTCGAAATGGCGCTATACGATTGGATCGGGAAAAAGCTCAACATTCCGCTTTACAAACTGCTTCAGGCCCCGGGACGAACGGGTCCCATAACAACATACACCTTCGGAATTGACAAGCCGGAGGTTATGAAAGAGAAAGTAGAGGAGGCTGGTCCATATCCACTGCTTAAGATCAAATTGGGGACCGAATATGACAAGGAGATTATCGAGGCCATACGTGAGCTGACGGACAAGCCCATCCTTGTGGATGCAAATGAAGGGTGGAAGACGGTAGACCAGGCGCTTGATATGATCCGTTTCCTGGATAAGAGAAATGTTTTTGTTATTGAGCAGCCGATGCCGGCCGAATGTACCAGAGAGATGAAAGAGGTTCGGCTAAAGTCTACCATCCCGTTGATGGCCGATGAGAGCATTACTGGCAAGGAGTCGCTTCAGGAACTGTCCAGCCAGTTTCACGGCATCAATATAAAACTGATGAAAACAGGGGCCATCAGTACTTCACTCAAAATCATACACCAGGCTCGAAAAGCAGGTCTGCAGGTTATGGTTGGATGTATGATTGAATCTGTGATAGCTGATACAGCTTCAGCACTTGTCGCATTATGGGCAGACTACGCGGATGTAGACGGGCATTTACTGCTGAAAGAGAACCCGATGGAAGGGCTTGAAATTCTGCCCCAGGGGCATATTCGGTTAAGGGATATTCCTGGTTTGGGATTGCAGTAAAAAAAACATTTTTATTTGTAACAAATCCGGTTGGAGGGACTCCTATAGTTAAGCAAATGATATAGATGCTTTTAACAAAAGAGTTTAGAAACCAATGGATATGTATTCTCCAACCACAATAGCTTCCCGGGTCGAGTTTTTTCCCAGAAGCAATCAGCTCTCAATACCGTCCTCATTATTAGGACATGACATCAGGAGAGAAGAGTATAGAGATAATTCAGGCAAGAGCAGCTCCAATCTGAGACTGGTCAACCTTGTGAATGGTAATGGTGTGAAAGCCGAGTATCAGACAAACGGAAGCACACTGAAATCCGTCGGAAAATCGGAACACAAATATAAGGTTCTCCATATCGAAGATGACGAGCAGGTTCGTTTTCTTGTTCAGAAGTTTCTAAAGAAATACGTTGATATTCAGCCGGCTGCCAATGGCATCGAGGCGTTGAACTGCACATCCAACACGGTATACGACCTCATTATCACGGATATCAACTTGGGGAATGGTCTCAATGGGATCGAGACAGCACGTATCATTCGCGACATGAAAAACTACGCTGACGTACCAATAATCGCTGCAACCGCAAACGCTGACTCGGAAGTACGCAATGAGTGCATGGATGCGGGCATGGATGCGTTTCTGTTGAAGCCATTCATGAAAAATGATTTGATTAACGCTATTGATCAAGTCATGTGTAACAGGTAGTGTAAACGGGGTTAACACATAGGAGAAAAACGTGTGAATAAAGAAGAAATCAATAATATCCAACAGAAGCTGGATGCATACCGGGCCGGTGATTTATCGGATCAGGAAATTGATTTGCTATGGGAAAAAATGATTGAGAGTCCAGAGCACATCGATTATCTGATTAATTCTGTAAATCTGGAGGCTATTGCAGCTCAGCAAAAGAAAAGTTCTGTTTCATCGGAGAAAAAAGGCAAAAAATCCAACATTTTTGTCATGTACGGATTTCAGGGTACCTGGAGCCGGATTGCTGCCATGTTCATCATTACATTAGGTTTGCTTTCGACCATCTATTTGTTTGGGTCGGAGTATCTGTTCGAGCGCGAACCAATGTCTGAGATTGAACTGGACACATTCCGTTCCACAACCTTGCCGGCAGCTGTTTTTGATTACCAGGTGCAACGGGCAATCAATATGGCATCACTGGAAAGGTATGATGAGGCCATTGAAATGCTTCGGGAAATTGAACTGGCCCATCTGAATGATGAGCAGCAGGTTTCCCTGATGCTGAACAAGGGTTCCATACTTTATAATCGTGGTGACTACTATGCTGCCAGGGATCTCTTCCATGAGATACTTGAAAACCATGATGATCTGCATATGCTGACAGAAGAGCGGGTCCAGTGGTTTTTGGGTAATGTGTATCTGCAACTCGGTCAGGAAGAGATTGCAAGAGAACACATACAGAGAACCTATGATCTCAATGGTGCATACAGAAGACTGGCAGAAAGATACCTGGATTTAGACTGACCAAAATACTCTCTGCCTGGGCAGAACAAAATTTTAAACGCCCACTCCTCAGCTAACATTTCTGGCTGAGTCAAGAATAGTCGGCCTTGAAAATGATTGCAATATGACTATTGTAATCGCTGCTTTATTTTTGCAGGAAGCCTTAACCAGGCTACGATGAGAGAGATACCCCCTATGATCAGGAAAACTGCGACCAGAATCCAGGGATTACGTGAGGGTGTAATGGGATCAATATTACCGTACACAACAAAAGACCCCCAGGTTGTTGGATTGCTGTTAAACTTGTTGAGATAGTGAATCTTTGCTTTGCGCATTGCTTCGCTTTTGCTGTATCCCTGGTTCAGGTAGTCATAAAACGAAACGGAAAGATGATAAGCGGAACGGTCACGTACTGACCAAAGATTCATCACAAGGCTTGGCACACCGGCATAATTGAATGCCCTGCTGAATCCAACAATGCCACTTCCCTGTATGTAGTTACCGGAACCAGACTCGCAGGAATTCAGCATGACCATTTCACTTGAGAGATCCATCTGAAACAGTTCATACGCATAAACAAAACCATCGTTTGACGATTCAATATTCCGGTTTTCACCACCATCACCTTCCTGATTTAGATATATTACGGAATAAAGCGGATCATTTTCAAAGACTTCACTGTGCGATGCAAAATGCAGGATTCTGCTATTGCCTGAGTTTTGACGAAAATTGTATTCTGTTGCCGTATTCGAATCGAAGAAAATATTATTATCGAAACTATTCAAATTGGCAGAAATATCCTCTACCTCCCTTTCAGCAAGGGGAAGAGCAGGCAGGTATCTGCCCGGCAGCAATTGACTTTCAGGGTTATTGAAGTGGGTAATGCCAAACCCAACGAAATCCAGATCATACTTGCGCTGTGGTTTATGGTTGAGACTGGCTTTAAGGTCTTTCAGGGAATTGGAATAAGATACGGCCGCATGTTCGATAAGATAGGTTGCTTCTCCATAACTGTAGTCGGAGGCAATATTGCCAACAGGCAGGATTTCAAATGGAATGTGGTATAAAAATCCGTCAGGTATGATGAAATAGTTGGTATACCGGTCTGATATCCCATTTTTTCCGATTATTTTTTCCTTCAACCAGGCAAGTTCCGTAAGTCGAACTTTATCCGATGACAAGCTAATTACAATGTCTTCAATTCTGTTGAAGTCCTCCTCGGAAAAAGTAATCTTTTGGATATCAAAAGAACCTGAGGTTATTTTTGACACGTATAAATCTTCGTGGAAGATACTGAAATACAAAATAATATCGGATCTGCCCAATTCCCTCCTCAGCCTATTCATATTTACAGGTTCAAAGTCGATATTTTGAAGCACTTTTCTACGCAAGGCATTTTGCTGGGAAATCGCTTTGATGAGCAAGTTATTTATTTGAACTCTTCTTTCATCACTTGCTATTCTTAACTCAGACCTTAGTCTTTCAATTCTGTTTCTAAGTGCAAAGTCAAGAACCAGATCATTTTCACTTAAAATGCTCGCCTTTAAAGCAGGATTATTATAGAAACTTGCAGAGCTGAGGTTTTTAATTTCGTCCATCCAATAAATAACGGACTCTCTGTCATTAATTGAATCTAACTGATCAATTAGTAATTGAAATACTGATAGATATTCATTTTCGAGCAGGAGATGACCTGACTGTATTTCAGAACTGTTTTTTATTCTAGATAACAAATCAGTAGCAAAATTACTCAGTAATTCAATAGCATATCCATAATTTGAATTATTAATCTCATGTCTTGCCAAAACTTGAATAAACATAGCTTGTGATTTACTAAATATTAGTTCAGAAATATCACTATTTTTAATTTTATCGATGTGTATTGTTGCATTCTCAATATCACTTATTTCAAAATATAAATTAGCATACTTTACATGAGAAAATAGTATTGTTGAATTATCTCCTCTACGCGTAGCATCATTTTTCATTAGCTCGATGTAATTAGTTGCAAGTTCATATTCGTTAACTGATATATAAGTATCAATTAACTCAGAAATGATTGTAATGAAACGAGAATAATAATTGGATTCTTTGGCATGCTCTAATGCTAAGGTAAGGTATTTCAAAGATCTGTACGTATCGTTTAAGCTATCACGATAATAGGTTGCATATGCTTCATATACTAATGCAAGATTTCTCGAATCACCCAGCTCATTGGCTTTCTCATCAAACTGTTTAAGATAGTCATACGCTGTGGCCCAGTTTTCTATCTTCATATGATAAACATAGAGATTATATAGAAAATCAATTTCTATATCTATATAGTTTTTACTTGATGCATGTCCTAATCCGCTTATAATTAGTTGTAAATAATTTTCAAAGTATCCTGTATAGTAGTAAACTATTCCTAAATTATTTAAGAGTGCAGAGTAATATCGAAAATTATCAAAACTATCAATCGTTTCATGTACCTTTTCTAATTGGTAAAGAGATGATTGGATATTGCCTACTTGAAACAGACTTACACCAAAATCTAATCTTGCTTTCATTTCCTCGACTAATGGAAAAAACTTTGAAAGAGGTATTATGGAGTCTCTATTTAAATCAATATCATACTGATAATAACCACTGAAATATGAAGAGAATGAAATGTATCTAAAAATTCTCATTGATAAATGTGATATAGGAAGATCAGAATATTCATTTATCTTTTGTGATAATAAAAATACATCATACTCCCTTTCTTTTTTGAACAATCCGTTTAATAAAGTCAAGAAGTAAACTAAAGAAGTGGGTTCGCTTACATCTATATTGTTAGTATTCAAAAAATAATTAATTGATTCTTCGAAGTAT
>RECX01000260.1 GCA_007693825.1 Balneolaceae bacterium | reverse complement strand
GAAAGCATACCGACAGCGGCAATGGCGATACCATACAGACCGGCAAAGTGGAAAGCGGTCATGATGGAGATGGCGATGACCAGTATCGGGATGGCTGTGGAAAGCATACCGACACCAAGGCCGGCAATGATATTGGTGGCATCTCCGGTTATGGATTGTCTCGCAATATTGATGACAGGCTTTTTGCCGACACCGGTGTAGTACTCGGTGACGAAGCCGATCACCAGTCCGGCAACAAGGCCGATGGTGGAGGCAAAGAAGACACCGTTGGCGGTGATGGTTCTCTCAACACCATAAAGGGTATCGGTGAAGGTCCAGGATGCGGGGAGGATCCAGTTGATCAGGAAGTAGAACGCAACGATCAGGAGTCCGGCGGCAACGATTTCACCGGTATTCAGTGCTGTCTGCGGGTTCCCGCCCTCTTTTACACGCACAAAGAAGGTACCGATAATCGAAATAATGATACCGGCACCGGCCATGACGAGAGGAAGCATCACGCCGCTCATGTTGCCGAAGGCCGATCCGTCCACAAATTCCTGCGAAGACATGAAGATGACACCAAGTACCATGGTGGCGATGATCGATCCCACAAAGGATTCAAAAAGGTCAGCACCCATACCTGCAACGTCACCTACGTTATCACCAACGTTATCGGCGATGGTGGCGGGATTGAGGTGGTGATCTTCGGGAATTCCTGCTTCTACTTTACCAACAAGGTCGGCACCGACATCAGCGGCCTTGGTGTAGATGCCGCCGCCTACACGGGCAAACAGTGCAATAGAGGAGGCGCCGAAGGAGAAACCGGTGATTACGGTAATGACTTGAGCGAGGGTGGTCTGCACATCCACACTTGTGTCAGCTGCGGGGATAAATCCGAACACACTGGTGTACAGCCAGAAAAGCAGGCTGAGTCCAAGTATGCCGAGTCCGACAACGCCCATCCCCATGACGGATCCGCCCGAGAAAGCTACGGTAAGTGCTTTGTTCAGGCTGGTGCGTGCGGCATGTGCTGTTCTGACATTGGCCTTGGTAGCCACTTTCATGCCGATGAATCCGGCAAGTCCGGAGCATAGTGCACCGACGATAAATGACAAGGCGACCAGCGGATGTGACTCTTCCGTCAAGGCTCCCTGAACTCCAAGAAGAATGGCGACGATGACTACAAATACCGCAAGTACGCGATACTCGGCTTTGAGGAAAGCCATAGCTCCTTCTGCGGTGTGGCTGGCAATCCGGGCCATTTTTTCAGTTCCGGTATCCTGCTTTTCCACCCATTTCGATTTGATATAGGTAAATAGCAGAGCCACAATACCTGCAATCGGGATTACATATATAATGGTGTTCATATCTGATTACTATTTTGAGTTATGTTATTTGTTATGTACGGATTGCCCCATGTGAGTATAAGAAAAATTGCAATATCCTCAAGGAAGAAATACTCGATTAATTATAATTATTCATGGCACTTGTTATACCCTCACGTATAAAACACAGTATGGACTCCTCCGCCTTTTTCAAACCATCTTCAACGATGGGAAGCTCTTCCGGGTCAAAGGGTGACAGGACGTAGTCCGACTGCTTTCCACGGGGGTAGTTTTTGTCTATCCCGAAACGCAGCCGGGGGAATTGATCGGTGCCGAGATGATCAATGATACTCTGGATTCCGTTGTGGCCGCCGGCACTGCCATCTTTGCGCAACCGGATCTTCCCGGCGGGCAGGTTGACATCGTCATAACACACCAGAATATCGGAGGGGAGATAGCGGAAGATGCGGCAGGCTCTCAGGACGGCCTTGCCGCTGTTGTTCATGAACGTGGCGGGCTGGATGAGTATGGTTTTGGTACCCTTGAAACGACCGACACCCATGGTGAAGGGTTCGTCACTCTGTTCCATACTTGCAGAGATATGCCCGGCAAGCCGGTCAACGATCATGAAGCCGATATTGTGCCGGGTATCCCGGTATTCCTCCCCTATGTTACCCAACCCCACGATAAGCGGCATGACGGAGATCGTTAGTTGTCACTTTCCTCTTTGGAAGCAGCATCCCCTTCACCGCCTTCTGATGCTTCGGTTCCTTCTGCTCCTTCTTCACCCTCTTCACCTTCCTCTTCCTCAAGACCGAGAAGCTCGGCAAGACCACCTTTCGGCGGACGGATTACGGCGATGGTCCGGTAGGATGCCCGCAGCGGAGTTATGCCTTCCAGATCGATCGCTTCCACATCAATGGTGTCGCCGATATTGAGGTGGGAAATGTCAAGGACGATTTCCGAGGGGATGTCTTTGGGAAGGCACAGGACCTGAATCTTGCGCAGAGGCTGGTACAGGCGTCCACCTTCGGCCAGACCATGCGGCGTCCCGGCGAGACGGATCGGTATGGTTATGGTCACGGGTGTTTTTTCTTCCAGTGCAAACAGATCGACATGAAGCGGCCTGTCCGTTACGGGATGATATTCCACCGACTGAAGCAGGGTACTGTACTCCTTGCCCTCGTGCACCAGTTTGATAATGGTGGTTTTGTTGGATGCGAGCACTTTTTCAAGCTCGAGCTCCGGAATGGTGACATGAAGGTTGCTATCCAGCTTCGGACCGTAGGCAACCGCAGGCACCTTAAACTCGTTACGCAAATTTTTCAGCGCAGTTTTGCCTTTTGGGCGTTCCGTTGCTTCTACAGTTACGATATTGGGTTTTTCCATGATTCAGAAAACACTTAAGGGTTAATCATCAAACAAGGTACTAATCGAATCGTCGGTGTATATCCGGCGAATGGATTCGGCAAACAGTCCTGCAACGCTCAGGACCGTGATTTTTTCCGATGGTTTTTTCAGCGGGACGGTGTCCGTGACCAGAAACCGGTCTATCGGGGAATCATCAATCCGCTGATATGCCGGTCCCGATAGTATCGGGTGGGTACTGGAGGCCATGATTTTTCCGGCACCGCGTTCCTTGAGGGCCACGGCTGCATTGGTAATGGTTCCCGCAGTATCGATAAGATCATCCACCAGCAAAATGTTTTTATTGGTCACTTCGCCAATGATGTTCATCACTTCTGCTACATTTTGTGAGGGACGCCGCTTGTCCACAAATGCCAGTCCGGCATGCAAGCGCTTGGAGTAGGAGCGGGCCATCTTGAGACTTCCGACATCCGGCGCCACGACAACCAGGTCCTCAATAGGATTGCTGCGGAAGTATTCGACAAATATGGAACTGGCATACAGGTGATCCAGAGGAATGTCAAAGAAGCCCTGGATCTGAGGTGCGTGCAAGTCCATGGTGAGCACACGGTCAGCACCCGCCTCGGACAGCAGATTGGCAAACAGCTTGGAGGCGATGGAGACACGCGGCTGGTCCTTCCGGTCCTGACGTGCATACCCGAAATAGGGAATGACCGCAGTCACCCGGTCGGCCGAAGCACGCTTGGCGGCATCAATCAACAGCAGAAGCTCAATGATATTTTCGCCCGGAGGCGGAGTGGACTGTACGATGAATACGTCCGCACCACGGATGCTCTGCTGGTATTTCACATACAGCTCGCCGTCAGAAAAGGACTTGATTGTGACCGCACCCAACTTGGTTCCGTATTTTTCGGCAATGGCACGCGCGAGCGCCAGGTTACTCCTGCCGGCAAATATGGCTAGTGGCTTGTCCAAGATGGATACACAACGGCTTTAGACGGTGAATACGAAAAAAGGATGGAACCTGATAGGTCATCCTTTTCATTCTGAAGTACGGAAACCGGGTGGTGACAGTTGCCCGGGGAGGATTCGAACCCCCACATACAGGACCAAAACCTGCTGTCCTACCCTTAGACGACCGGGCA
>RECX01000031.1 GCA_007693825.1 Balneolaceae bacterium | reverse complement strand
ATCATCCGTATGCCAGTCCGTCAGCGTCAGCAGCTCTCTTTCGATGCGGGCCCCATCCACAAGAAATCCATCCCGAAACGGGATGTGCGTTGAAGCGTGCGGGATGTGTATGATGAGACGGCTCATTTTCGGAGGCATCGGGGTGCGCGGTGGGTTCACGGGTACTCACCCGTGCGCCGCATTTCGGTTGGCGACGGGATGATGCACATGTCGAGCCGGCGGATCCTGCCGTCGCCGACCTCGGCCAGGACGGTCGCCACCAGGTTTTCCTTGTCCCCCTGCGCCATCACCACGCAGGGCTCGGGGCCGGACGCACCGCGGCGCTCGTCCCAGGCCATTTCCGCATACGCGGTGGCCCCCGCATCCGCAAGGGTCCGCAGCTTCGGCGTGATGTAGGCCATGAATTCGTCGCGGGATGTGATCTCCGCGAACACCATCTGGGAGGCGTAGTGGAAATCATCGGCCAGAAGCGGCTCCAGGTGGGACACATCCAGCGTGTTCATCATCCGGGCATAGGCGCGCAGCGCGTCTTCTTTGGTGAGTTGCATGGTTGATGTCTCTCTTTACATTTTTTGCTTGTTGTTGATTCCTGCTGGCTCCTGTCGGTAGCCTTTCCGGAATATTTGTTTTCAATATATCAGTTATCCATTGCATTTCATACGATTACACGCCCTTTTGAAGCAATTTGCCAGAATGTTTACCTGAGTATGGATTCGAACTGGCATGCGCTTTATCAAAGAAAGTTATACTGAAAAGTCATTACGTTTTCAGTCTTCTACAAAGTCAAATAATTCAATAGCAAGTCCACTTGAATTGCTTTTATTTGCTAATCTTTACGCATCCTCTCATCGTACCATCTTTTGCCGCTTTGCACTAAGGATGGTTTTTCCGAAAGGATTTTCTGGATGGCAACCAATTCATCCTGATATTTTACAGGGTGGATTGTACTGTGAGCTAAAAATCGAAGGGTTTTTATAGCTTTATCTTCCGCTGAAAGTTTAGTGTTATCACGTATCGCTTTTATCTCCATCTTCATTTCGTGAAGATACCTGCCATCATCTGTTACCCTTCTCTTGATGTAATCTGATATTATACCAAGACCAAATTCACGGAATTTATTTCTCAGTCGCTCGATTTTCTCATTCAACGTTATTAGAATTTTTTCTATCAATTGATCTGTCGTCTCTTTCAAATTACTTTCCCACTCTAAAAGCTCTTTTGTTTTTACAATCCCATGTACTCTGTTTTTCACAAATGTTGTTTGAGATTGTGCAAGAATCGGCATTAGAGCACCCCAAATAAGCGCTCCGGCCGGTCCATAGACAACGAGACCGATGCCTGATCCCAAAAAACCACCCATTGTGGCTAAACCGACACGCGTCCCTCCATCCATGAGCACTTGCTCCATTGCCTGGTCCGATCTCAGTTTTCCGGTTCTATAATCGCGTATGACAAAGGCTGTGCTCACTCCGATGGCATACAATGGTACGTCCGGTTCAAACGCATCGGCACCATGTGAAAGTGAACGCTGAGTGACATGTGAAACCACCTCATCCGAAAAACCATCCACAAAAAAAACCTTGTCTTCCAAGTCAGGCGGAATCTGACCCTGCAACTCTGAATTGGCAATCACAGGATAATCGTATTGATTGAAATGAGTGCGGATACCACCGCTGCTTGCCAGTGATTTAATCTGAAATTTTTCCCCATCAACAAGTATATCCCATCCTGCTTCATTCGAAGTTCCGGCAAGATCAACTTCATGTCCTTGTAGCACGAGCTGCTGCGCTACCACGTGCTCTGCCACGTATCCTTTCAAATTGCTAACTGCTCCCAGATGGCTGGAAGGAACCATTTGGGAGATAACCAGTGAAAATTCTGCAAATGGCAATCGGTCTCCCAAATCTGCCACTCTGCTGAAATCAGCAGCATCCATTACAGTTGGGTCTATAGCTGCCAGCGAGTAAGTAATGTCCCCAATCGTAAGACCAGTTACCCATGCCGTTTTGTGGAGCTCAGCTTTCAACTCTGATTTTTTTTCCAGATATGGATATAGTGCTTCTATTGGTTGATCCATCAAATCAGAAACATTCTGATTCACCCTTGGAGGCGGTAATTTCATTTTTTTTCCAGCTGCACGCCACTGGTTTCGATACACAGAAATAATCTTATCGGAAAGTTCACCGAATTCCTTTAGGCGATCGACTCCCAGAAAACCACTTAGAACCTTATCCTTGTAAATTCCCAGATGATCACGGTTGCTTAATCCCTGCAAGGTTAACAGTGCAACCACTCTGATGGCCAAGGCAGCTTTGATGCTGCTGTCGGCTTTATTGCTTGCCCACAATGCTGCGGCAGCTGTACCACCAATCATTGTAACAGGATTTGAAAGTACTGAAACAAAGGAGACTAATGCAGGTCCGCTCACAAGTGGGATGAAAGCGGAAGCTTTTGCCGCAAGTATATAGGCCGAGAAACCCGCGATATTCACCGCACTTCCAAATGCAAAAAGTCCACCGCCTGTTAGAAGCACGTTTCGAATCGCAGCATCATTAAATTCTTTTGATCCGATAGAATCCAGGATTTGAGACTGTTCATCTTCGTCCAAGTCTGTAAGATTGGCACGAATTTCGTCATAGAGCCTTTTTTTGCTTTCTTCATCCATTCCGCTTTTTTCACTGAAAGCGGCTTTCATCATCTCGGTGAGCACTGGAACGACAATGTCATCCAAAGTAACTTTTGGGTCACTTACTCTGTCAATCTCCCTGCTAAATATCTTGTTAACCTTGTCTGAAAATTTTGGCGGATCATAAACATGAACAGTTGCTGCTACAATCTGACCAGCATGCCTTTTCAAACTCCGTTGAGACAAAGGCAAAACCGGATCCAGCTTCAATGCATCCCTCAAGTATATCCAAATTATCAGACGGAGATCATCATCGGAGAACTTTTTTTCATCGAGCCAGTATTTCAGTTTTGATTCAACGGTGAGCAGTTTTTCTGCCAACCAGGGTTCCGATCTCACATCATCAAGTGAAGTTTCCTTGCCTGAATACTTGTTCCAGACGTTATTAATGTTGGATAGAAGCTCACCGGATTTCCCTTTGATGCGCTTTGAAAGCTTGCTGTCCTCAAATAGCGCAATGAGCGTTGCAAGCAGCCTCCTGTCAGCTGATCCGATACCTGTCAGTATGTCATCGGGCTGCAACCCGATTATTTGGCCAGAATAATTTCTTTTACTAACCATACCTTCTGGATCTTCAGCTTCAAAAATATTGATGAACAAATTACACTGCAGTAAAATCTAATACTTTTCCATGCTTTTTCATTGAAGATGTTTTATTTAAATATGCTGATATCAGTTTATTTCATTTTTTATGAAGTTGGTGGTTTCAATTTGAGTGCAAAGCAATTAAGGTATGGTAAAACTAATCTCCTGGAACATTGCCCGTCGCGCGAAGGCGTGGCGCTGTCTGCCGGATTCCGGATGTGATATTGCCCTGCTTCAGGAGGCCACCGCGCCGCCGGCTGATATCATGGACCGGGTCGAATGCGGTCCGTCTCACTGGAACACGGCCGGTGCCGGCACAAACCGCGCATGGCGGTCTGCGATCGTCCGGCTTTCGGACCGGGTCCGGGTCGAATGGCTCGATCCCAAATCGATTGAAGATGCCATGCCGGGCGAACTGGCAGTCAGCCGGCCCGGCACCCTGGATGCGGCCATCGTGACTCCGGAATCCGGAGATCCGCTCACGGTGATTTCCCTCTATGGCGCGTGGGAGATACCGCACACCGGCCTGAAGAGCAGCTGGATCTACGCCGATGCCT
>RECX01000033.1 GCA_007693825.1 Balneolaceae bacterium | reverse complement strand
TTCCGCAGCCGCTCCTCCAGCGGTTTCATGGCATCGCGGAGCTTTCCGTAATCCAGCAGGCAGGCCCGGTAGTAGAAATCCGTGAAATCGGACGTGGGCATCTTCGCATTCATGGCAAAGGCCGCCGAGGGATAGCGCAGCACGCACCACTTCGTGTTCTTCACCCGCTCATCAAAATGCACCGGCTGCAGATAGTGCTTCTGGAAAGACCGGTTGGCTTCCGTGGCCACACGCGAATTCTCGTAGATGTTCTCGGCGCCCCGCACCCCCACATAGGCATCCATCTTCTTCATCACCGGCAGCCCGGACACCCCGGCCAGATCCTGCCAGTAGGTGTCATCCCCCGTCTCCATCAGTATCCGCTGGATCTCCGGATCCATGATCTCCAGATAGGGCAGGGCCTGCCGCTCGCGGGCGCCCCTGACCAGTTCACGGGCCAGCCCCGCACCGTTGAACCCGATGAGGTTGATGAGGATGCGCTCGCCCTTCTTCAGGGTGACGCTGTGGCTGAGAATGAGTTCTGCAAGCTCTTTGTCCCTTGGATCGTACATAACGGATTGATTTGATGGTGAAGGATTGGATGGATTGTGGTTATGTCGTGATATGTGGCTCAGTATGTGGCACGTCGGTGTGATTGCGGAGTACTTGTCAGGTTGTGGATGTGGGGGTGGATACGGCCGGCGCCTTGTGCTGCGACCGGTCGGCGGAAAGCACGATCCGGGTCTCCGTGAGCGCCAGTTCTTCTTCGCGGTTGGATGACAGGAAGGTAAGTCCGCCCCGCTGCTGCTGACGCGCTACCAGCCCGGCTACCAGCGACACCCCTTCGGCATCCAGATTGGTGCCGGGTTCATCCAGCATCAGTATCCGCGGATCGGGAACGAGCGCCCCTGCCAGACGGACCCGCTGCTGCTGTCCCGATGACAAAGTGCCGAACTCGCGGCCGGCAAGGTCCGACAGTCCGGCCAGCTCCAGAATCTCCGCAAGCGATGCCGGAATCCCGGAAAGATGCCGTCCGGTTGCTGCGGGACGAAGCTCCCGGATGAAGGAAAGATTCTCGGTGACGGTCAGCTCATTGTAAAAATGCAGGTAAGGGGCGGCGAATCCGGCAAAATAGCGCAGATCCTGATTGCGCACGGGCTCGCCGCCGATCTCCCAGCGGATCGTTCCCTCACTTGGCCGAAGCAACCCGCTCAGGCACTTCATCAGCGTTGATTTCCCACTTCCGTTTGGACCTTGAATCCCGACGCACCTCGCCTCGCCAAGTCGAAAATTTAGCCCCCGGAATACTTCCGTTTTACCATAAAATTTTGCAAGATGTGTGCATTCGAGATAAAACATAGGTAATAAAGTAAGCAGAGTGAAGAAAAGCCCCAACCATTTCATTTGAAAACTGTATTTTGGCATAACCTTACCCCATTTCAAAAATTTATATCATGGACAGACTGATCCGCACGACTACCGAGCATTTTCTCGCCATGCTGGACGACCAGCGTGAATTCTATTCCCCGCAGGAGCTTCTGGATGCCGGATTTCCCGAATTTCTTGTCAAACGCATGCGGCTTGAGCTGATGCGCAACCTTCAGGATTCCGTGACCCCGCCGCAGACCGACTGGGCGGACATGACCACCGATGCGGTGCGGAAGGCCTGGAGCCAATTCCTGGGAGCCATCCACGAAGAGATCCGCCTGCCTGCCAGTTATGTGGCACCGGTGATTGAATCGTCTCTGGCCGACATCCTGGACTTGATGGTCACCCCGCGCGCATTTTTGCCCGAATACCTCTTCGGCAGCGAAAGCAGGCTGGATCAGCAAATGATCGCGGAGCGATGCGAGTGGGTAGTCGTCTATACCTATTTTGGGAATGCATTGCCGCGTTTCATGGAGAAAAAAGGGCGCAAGACACTGACCAAGGAACAGGCCGACCGCATCATTGAGCGCCTGGACGAACGCGTGACTTCGCACTACACATCGCTGAACTGGGCGCAGCTTTTTGAACCCTGGTTCCAGCTTCTCGGGGAAAAGGTAGAGCCCGGCCTCTTTGCCGATTTCTTCCGTGACAAGGGAAAACCGGGTGTGGCGCGGCTCTTTAATGCCGAATCGGATCCCATCCACCGCACCAGGATGATCGAAATCCTTTCGAAACCGCAGCTTGATGAAATCGATGATGAATTTGAGGATGTGGGTGAGGATCTTCTGGGCGTTCCGGAGGAAGTGATCGACCTTGCGGAGGATGAGGCCCTCACTTCCCCCAAAGAGAAAACAAATGAGAAACCTGCCGGCGAAGCGAAGGCGGATCCGGAAAAAGAACTGGCAAATGCTCAGACAGAAGATGCGGCTGCGTCCGGGCAGAAGGATAAAAATGAGGACCACGTAAAACCGGCGGTAAAGCAGAAGACGGAGGATGAGGTGCAATCCGGGAAATCCCTGAAATCCGGGAAACAGGATAAAGAAGAAGATCAGATGACGACGGAAAAGAAACCCGGGCATGCCGTCGGGACAAGCACGAAGATGCAGGATGCACAGGACGAGAAGTCAAAGGAGGAAAAAAGGGAAAAGGAGGGAAAAAAGGATGAAAAGGACCAGGAGGCAACATCGGAAGAGCAAGAGGTGAAGCCAGATGAACAAGATGTAACATTTGATGACCAAGATGTGACATCCGAAGAAAAAGATGTGACATCCGAAGAAAAAGATGTGACATCTGAAGAAAAAGATGAGACATCTGAAGAAAAAGATATGCAGGGGGAGTCCGATGAGGATGACGAAGGCAATCTGATTACCCGCTATCAGAAAACCAACGGCAATGACAAGCACGACCCGCCGCTGGCATCCACCCTGAAAAAAGAGCCGGAAGAGGATGAGGAAGACACCATCCCGCTCTATTCCAGAATCAAGTCGGATCCGGAGGAAGAGGATGCGGGAGACGTTCCGATCTGGCAGCAGTTCACGAAAGAGGAAGAAGATGATGCCGGTGAAGCGGGCGAGGGAATGGGCGAGGAAAAGTTGGAGACGCGGGGAGAGACAGCCGGGGAGGATGCAGCCGGGGAGGAGCCTGCCGGGAATGAACCGGTGCCGGAAGAAGAGCTTGAAAAAATCCGGTCCTATGTCAAGGACATGGAGGATGAATTTATTTCCGAGCTTTTTGGCGGGGATGAAGGTGCGTTTCTGGAGACCATAGAGCACATTACCCGTCTGTCGGACTGGAAGGAAGCCGGCAGTTACATCAGCAAGGAGGTTTTTGACCGCAATTTGATCGATATTTATTCCGATACCGCCATTTATTTCACCGACCGGATGCAGACCTATTTTCTGGAACGTGAGTGAACCGCCAACCGGAGACGGATATGAGTCGGGAACGCAAGTTTGAAGAACTGGAGACATGGAGGGAAAAGTCACAGAAAGGCGGGGGAGCCGTCCGCATCAAAAAACAGCATGAAGCCGGCAAGCTTACGGCCCGGGAGCGCATTACGCTGCTGCTTGACAAAGGCAGTTTTGAGGAGCTTGGCGCACTGGTGCGTCACCGGAGCCATGATTTCGGCCTCGACAAGCAGCGCTACCCCGGTGACGGTGTGGTGACCGGATTCGGGACGGTGAATGGCCGCCCGGTTTATGTGTACAGTCAGGATTTTACCGTATTCGGGGGGTCGCTTTCCGAAACCCATGCCGAGAAGATCTGCAACATCCTTGATCTGGCCATGAAGAACGGCGTGCCGGTCATCGGGCTCAATGACTCAGGCGGCGCCCGCATCCAGGAAGGGGTGGTTTCGCTGGGCGGATATGCCGAGGTGTTCTGGCGTAACAGCATGGCGTCCGGCGTGGTCCCGCAGATATCAGCCATCATGGGACCGTGCGCCGG
>RECX01000037.1 GCA_007693825.1 Balneolaceae bacterium | reverse complement strand
CCTCCTCCAGCTCCAGGAACTGATGCCTCATGTTGAAACTGCCGCAGGTGATCCACCCGACAACCGTGTCGCCGCGTTCGGCATGCACGGCCCTTATTTGAGCCGCCGGCGCCGCGCCGATATCATGGATGGGCTCGAACCGGTCTTCAATGCGTGCCGATTCTGAGAAAAACCGGAGGATTTCGTAGTTCCAGCCGGACATGTGCCCCGTCCGGCCGCGCTCCACCTCCACCAGGTCCTGTTCGCCGCGGATGATAAGACTGCCCGTATTATGATCCAGCATTCCCATTTTGGGTGGATATTCCTCCATGTGGAAACGCTGCAGCTCCAGCGCAAGCGGAAGCTCCACGGTGCGGCCGTCCCGGTCGGTGCCGTACCAGACGGCCTGCCCGTCCGACAGCGTCATGGTAACGCGCTGCAGGTCGCCGCTGCCCAGGATACCGCCTGCAATGACGATCCAGAGTCCCAGATGGTTCAGCAGGAAGCCGATGTTGCGTCCACGCAAGGGAATACTCCGTCTGACGGTAGTCATGGCCAGTACAAACAGGAACCAAGAGATGCTCATCAGGAAAGGCCAGCTTGTGGCCATTCGGGTGAGGCCAAGCCGGTCGATCCAGCTTATACCCGAAGGCTGTCCCTGCAGGAACAGGCCCATTAACAGGACCGATAATGTCACGGCAGCAATGGCTCCCATGCTTGCGGGGACCTGGCTGAGCCAGCGCACAACGGGCTTATCAGGCAGGGCCAGCTGCAATATCAGCGCACCCAGGATAAGCGCCGCCCCGATCACTCCGTTCCATGGCCAGGCGGGCGCCGAGAGTCCGTCGCCCGCTGTCACCCACTCCATGGCAAAGCCGACCAGCAGCACCGCTGCCATGATCAGAAATGACTCGGGGTAGCCCCAGGGGAAAACCCACACCGGTTTTCGGTTTTTTTTACGGAGATTGTTTTCTCCGTTAGTCGTTGATTCCATCTGAAGAATATGCAGGCTTCCTGCCGCAGACAGTTGCGCCTGCCGTCGCCTGTGTATAAATAATTGTGTTTCAGTCCAGGGATGCCGTTGCGTCCCTTGTTATCTGTTTAAAGTCTGTTTGCTATCTGTTTACTGTCTGTTTGTTATCCGTTTGCTATCTGTTTGCCATCTGTTTAAAGTCTGTTTGCTATCCGTTTCGCTTGTCACCGCGAAGGAACGATATCCCGTTCACCGGCATCCCACTGGCGATGACGTTCTTCGGCGCGCTGGAGCCACTCCGGCACCACCACTCTCAGGAATTCGTTTTTTTCACGCTGCCGCTCTTCCAGATCTATGCCGATATATTCCTGTGCCTTGGCTTTGGTAGAGACATCGGGCAGCGGGATCGGGTCCGTATGTCCCAGCCGGGCCACGACCCGGGACAGCTCAAGCCGCGCTTCCTGGGCGTGGTCCAGGCCGATACCGAACATTTTCAACATCTCCTGCGGGGCATGGAAAGCGCCGCCATGACTTGCGACTCCGTAATCCCAACGCCACTGACCGCTTCGGATATGCTGGAGTACCGGTGCCATCTGCTCTTCATCCGCTCCGAGATTCCAGGCAAATTCAGCTTCCAGATGCGCCTTTACCAATGCGTCCTCCAGCTTTTCACGTACTTCATGAACATCACGCTGCCGGGACACCACATTCCGTGTCAGCTCGGCCTCACTTTGCCGGTGACAGGTCTGGCAGGCATTCGCCACGTTATTCAGGGGACTCTGGACCCGGTGGTCGGTATACTTGACACCGCCTTCGGTCCGGAACGGCATATGGCAATCCGCACAGGAGACACCGCGCTGGGCATGGATCCCCAGTCTGTAGATCTCGTAATCAGGGTGCTGGGCTTTGAGCAGGGGGGTACGGCTCAGCGGGTGGACCCAATCTGCAAATTCAATGTTATCCTTGTACTGTTCCACCTCATCCGCATGAAACCCCTCATCCCAGGGAAAAACAAGCCGGTTTCCCGAGCCAAAATAGTACTCTACATGGCATTGGGCACAGGTGAGCGACCGCATTTCCTGATGGGTTGCCTCGGTGATATCACGTCCCCGGCGCTCAAATGCTTCCACGAGTGCAGGCTGTGAGATGCGCAGCCTCATGGTTTCCGGATCATGGCAGTTGACGCATCCGATCGGATTCACTATTTCGTGGCCCAGATCCGACCATCGGGCGGCATAGAATTCTTCTTGCCCCATTTCGGCCATCATCCGTGGCACATCCGCGCTCTTGCAACTCCAGCAGGTGGCCGGCATCGGCCCCTCGCCTGCCTCCATGGGAGCACCGGTACGAAGCGATTCATGGAGATCGGTCACCGAATAGTAGTGCCCCCGGGCGAGGTTGTAGTCGGTTGCAAATGCAAAGCCGGCAAAAAGAATGACCATCCCGGGATATTCTTCCAGCAAATCCCTGCGGTAAGAGCCCAGGAACTCGCTGCGGAACGTGGTGTCGGCCATCTGGTTGTAGGTGTTGAACTGACGCGGGAAGGCCTCGCCCCAGACCTCCAGCCTTGGCTCATAAGGATGCAGGTCCTTCGCCGGCTGGAAGACAAACTGTGCCTCTGTGCGGCGTTCCACAATGGTGTAGGTGAAGAGTCCGGCCAGAAAAACCACCACGACGGTGATCAGGAATACCACCCAGCCGATCCAGGGTTTCTCCTCAATGCGTTTTCCGAGGGTTTTCATGTGTTTATAAATTTTGATTCATTAGGTCACATAGAATGCCCATGGCGATTATAATCATGCCCCTGTGTGACGGGGAGCCGTCATGGCCATAGCACTTCGTGACCTTCGGTTCGCTTACGCGTTTCACTGGGCATCTGTTTAAATGTTTGGATTTCTGTTGTCTGGTCGGGCATGGTCCGGTTTCCAGGTCAGGCTGCGGACAGATTCCGTTTCTTTTTACTCTAAAAATCTCCGCAGCCACTCCGGCACAGGCGCCTGTGGAAGCGGCACATGCGTATAAGGCACACTGGCTGCGCTGGTGACGGCGCCATGCGGCACTTCACGGTGGCAATCCCAGCACAATTTATGCTCACCGGCCCTGGCCGTCTGAAGCGTGGCATCAAATGCGCTGACCATGAAATTTGTATGCTCGTGGCACCGCTTGCAGTTTTCCTGCACCACCTGCTGTCCGGCTTCGTGGATACGGATAACAAAGGGTTCCTGCCTCATGGTGAAGATGTAGGCGTGCCGCATGCCGTCCTGCGCCTTGAAATAGTAGTGGCGGAAGATGTTGTCCTGCGGGACATGGCAGTCGTTGCACGTGGCGTGTTCCCGGTGCGAGCTGTGGAACCAGGTAGTATAGTGCGGCGCCATCACATGGCAGTTCACGCACGTCTGCGGCTCATCCGACAGATAGCTGGCGGCATTGGACACATAGAACGCGTAGAAAAACAGGCCAACAAGCACTCCCATCAGCAAAATCACCGGCAGGCGCCAGTGAGCGGGAGGAAGGAGCCAGCGTATCGAATTGAAACCCTTTTTCATCCGGACAGGGTTTGTGTTACGGAAAGATCAATAGTGTCGCTTGCCGGGTTTGTGCCATCCGTTGGCTTACTTACCTTTGATGCCTGTGCCTGTCCCGGAACAACAATAAACCTGCTCAATTCTTCTTATAAATTCAATCTATGAAAGGGGTCGGATAAGTGCAATAAAAACCATTTTTGATCCCTGTAAATTTTAATAGTTGAGATTGACCTTGCCGTGGCAGAAGCCGTCCGAATCATGGCCGTATCAACATTGCTGCCTCTTGGTTCACAAGGGTCGTATCCCCGCTTATCTGCAACATCTCAATATGAAACATTCATGGCCAATACTTCGGACACACAGGCGCATGATTATTTCCATGA
>RECX01000113.1 GCA_007693825.1 Balneolaceae bacterium | reverse complement strand
ACACCTCGCTGGTGATGCACAACAATTTCATGGTGAATGAGTCCGTGCAGTTCGGCACCCTGCTTTACGACGCCAACACAGATTTCGACATCGGTCTGACCATGAACGAACCGCCTTTCGCCCGCGGTGCCTACAGCGACCATGATGTATTCGCCGACGAAGGCTACCCCGCCGTGCTGGTCATCGAAAATGCCCCGCCATGGCAATCCAATGAGTACTATGCGGCTAACCCCTACTATCACAAAACCACCGATACCTGGGAGAAGGTGAACATGGAGCTGGTCCAAAAGGTGACCCACCTCAACCTCGCCACCGTCGCCTCGTTCGGCGGGTTTGTGGACACCTCGGCAGATGAGGATCCGGCCCTTGCCGGACAGCTGCCCGACCGGCTGACACTCCTCGGCAACTATCCGAATCCCTTTAACCCTCATACCAACATTGTTTTCGAGCTGTCAGAAACGTCCCATCTGGAACTCACCGTCTACGACATGACCGGCAGGCGGATTACGACGCTGCTGGATGAATCCATGCCGCCCGGACGCCATTCGGTGCCGTTCAACGCCGTGGATGGCGGACGCAACCTTCCGAGCGGATTGTACCTGTACCGACTGTCCGGTGCGAACAGTGCGGTATCTGGAAAAATGCTCCTGGTCAAATAAGGAAAACGCTCCTGATCATATGCGGCTACACGATGTAACACCTGACCTGAGGCCATGCAACACCAACTGTCCGTTACCTCCTTGCGGCCAAACCGAAGTGGGGCGTCATCACAGCACGCAAGATTCCGGCAGAATGAACGTCACATAGCGCATGTCCCGAAAAACAAAAGTACAGCGATACCAGGATATCCTGTCCCTGCCGAATGTCATCGATCTGCATCATTACCGGCATGGTGATCACGCTTCCGTGCGTGGCAACTGGTCGAAGCTGTTCGGAAACGACCATCCCATTACACTGGAACTGGCTTGCGGAAAGGGGGAATACTGCCTTGGGCTTGGGTCCCGCTATCCCGAACGTAATTTTGTCGGGCTGGATATCAAGGGGGACCGTATCTGGAAAGGGGCTACCGAGGCACTGGAGCGGGGTCTGGAAAATGTCCGGTTCATGCGCACACGTATTGACCACATCACGAACTACTTCGCACCCGGCGAGATCGACGAGATCTGGATCACCTTTCCGGACCCTTATCCGAGGAAATCAAAAAAGCGCAAGCGGTTGACGCATCCCGTTTTTCTCAGCCGGTACGCATCCATCCTCAGATCCGGCGGGCCCATCCACCTGAAAACCGACAGCGACCAGCTCTATGCGTTCACCCTGGAGGTTATTGCCCTGTTTGAGCTACCCGTTGAGTACAAAATTCCGGATATTTATGGCTTGGATAACAGGCCTGAAAACCTCGACATCCAGACCTATTATGAAAAACAGCATGTTTCTGAAGGCAAGGCCATCAAATATGTTGCGTTTCGCCTGAACGATGCCGTACATAGACCTGTTCGGCATTTATTGGATTAATGTTCCCTCTTCATCCCACACCCCACCAGATAACAGATCACCATGTCGATACTGATTGCCCGGGCCCGCACCTCACGTATTGCGAGACGTATTGCGAACAACCCTGATACCCGTCCAGGACGGCACATCCACCCGCTTTTCCGCGCCTGGAACCGCGCAATTTCGCACGCAGCGCTTCTGCTTCTGCTGCAAGCCGTCGTTGTATCGGCGGCCTGGGCTTCGGAACCTTCCACCGGTCAGCCGTCAGACCCGCTCTTCCGGTTTGCCCTGCAAAAACATGCCGGGGATTCTCCCAATGCAGGGGATGTTTCAGGGACAGGTGATGTGCTGCAAGCGGGTGATATTTTTCAGCCCGGGGATGCCGTTGCCATCCAGCCGGATCTGGAGTTTCTTGCTTCGTCACTGGAGAAAGGCCGGGAGCTGCTCCTGCCATCGCTGCTGGGGGACGATGACCGGTACCGCATCA
The DNA here is from genome assembly GCA_007693825.1 of Balneolaceae bacterium. Lineage (GTDB taxonomy): Bacteria > Bacteroidota > Rhodothermia > Balneolales > Natronogracilivirgulaceae > SKNL01. The sequence continues at coordinate 1,912 of RECX01000113.1, read as the reverse complement.
CCAGTGTCCGGGAGTTTGTGGATGGAGTCATCTCGGTGAGGGCTGTCCATGCCGAATCTCCTTATGACCAGCTGACTTTTTCCTTTGACAAGGACAAAGGCCTGATGCTTGGCAGTGTCAACCGGCATACACAAGGGCGGGCCTTCCGCATCCTCCCGCCGGAAGCGGGTTATCAGAAAGCGGCACCGGAGGCAGCCGGGCATCACCGTTTCGCATACGCAGATCCGGAGAAAGAGGACATCCTGCCCTGCGGGGTCGATCAGGAGCTGTATGACAGCGGCACCCTGCATACGCATCAACACGACCCTCTAAGCCAGAGTCATGTCCACTCCGCGTTTGATATCCAGTCATCCGGTCTGGAGGGGTCGGTACCGATCGACCTGATGATCGTGTACACACTCAAGGCGGCACAATGGGCCACCAGTAACGCGGGCAACATCTCCCTGCTTATCGGGGAGATGATGAACGTCTCGCAGACAGCCCTGGATAACAGCCACGCGAATATCGATCTTCGGGTAGTGCATACCTATTTCACGCTCTATGAGGAAACGGGTGTTTCCCGGACCGACCTGTTCCGGCTGGCTTCTTCGCCGGACTATGACCTTGGAAGCGAGTACCAGGGATACATGGAAGAGGTTCATACGCTGCGCGACCAGCACGGCGCAGACCTGGTAACCATGCTGACAACCAACAGCGATGCCGGCGGACTTGCTTTCTTGCTGACCAACACCTCGGGCACCCCGCAGCTCGGCTTTTCTGTGAACCGGGTGCAGCAGATGACCCAGACAACCACATTCGTGCACGAAATTGGGCACAATCTGGGCAAGGCGCACAGCCGCAATCAACGGGAACAGTCCGCTGGCGCATTCGGCGGCATATTTGACTACGCCACCGGCTGGCGCTTCACAGGTGATTCCGGCACATCCTATGCCACAGTGATGGCCTACACACAGGCAATAGATCAGACCAACAGTTCCAGAATCAGTTACTTCTCCAATCCGGATGTCACCTTTGACGGGGTGGCCACCGGGGCGTACAGCGTCCAGTTTGCCCCTGCCGACAACGTGCGCAGCATGCAGTACACCCGTAACATAGTTTCGTCATACCGACCGACAGAGGTGGATCCGCCGCTGGCCTCCATGGACAACTCGCCGATTGAGGTTGTCGCCAGCTACGGCGGGATGCAGCAGATCCAGGTGACCTTGTCCAACGACGGCGACAGTCCGCTCTACTGGACGGCAGACGTCCGCTATCCCGATCCGCCGGCGCCCGCCAAAATCGCACTTTCCGAAACAGGCGGCATGGCAGTTGAAGGACCCGGGCGGCCCGTCATCGCTTCCTCGTATCCCTTTTTCAACGCACAGGGCGACCGGCTCATCCGGTATCCGGACCGGGCTGAGTACAGCGCCGCGCCGGCAGCATCCGCTTCCCCCCCTTCTTACAACAAAAACGCCGATTCTTACAGTAAAAACGCTGATCCCTACAGCACAAGCTCTGATTTTGACGGCGGCTTTTTCGTCACTGACGGAAACAGCTCCGGTGTTCCGGATAACCTGGTGTATCAGACCGATTTCAACTTCATCCCAGGTTCCGAACAAGCGACGGTTGAATTCCAGGCGTTTAACGAATGGAGCGCCTGGCCCAGAAACGAGTCCGCGGCGTTTATCCTGAGCAATGTGGATGCCAATTCGGAACCGCGCAACTTGCGGCTGGCGCCAAGATCCGGACTGGACAGCGGCCGGTTGACCGGTGCGGTCGCCCCGTTTTTTGGTCCGCTTACCTCCCAGGGTTATTCCATCTCGATGGACCTGAAATTGCCCTCGCTCAACACCCAAAACCAGTTCCATATCATCGTCGAGGAGCCTTCCAGGGACAACCTGACCGCATGGCTCTGGTTCGATGACAGAAAAAT
>RECX01000216.1 GCA_007693825.1 Balneolaceae bacterium | reverse complement strand
ATCCGGATTGCCTCAGGATATCTGATCCGCAAAGTCTTCCCCGGCTTCGGGGATGATCACACTGGTCTTGCCGGAGGTGTGTTTTTCCACAAGATCCCGGAAGGTCCCGGGTGATCCCGTCAGCACGGGCATGGTCCCGTAATGCATGGGAACGGCATAACGGGCACCCAGCATGGTCGCGGCATGGGCGGCCTCTTCATGTCCCATTGTGTAATGGTCACCGATAGGCAAAATGGCGACATCGGGACGGTAGATCCTGCCATAGAGTTCAAAATCCGGCATGATATTGGTGTCCCCGGCGTGGTAAATGCACAAATTTTCCATTTTCAGGATGTATCCGGCGGGATCACCGGCGTACTTCCCTTTCCAGGAGCTGGAATGATTGGCGCTGGTCATGGTGACCTTCACATCCCCGAGATCCACGGTCCCGCCCTTGTTCATCTCCACCGCCTGATCTTCCGGCAGCCCATCCTCCTGCAAAAGCGCGGAAAGCTCCACAATGGAGATCACGCGCGCACCGGTTTTCCTGGCCAGGGGGATGGTGTCGGCGGCATGGTCGTCGTGCCCGTGCGTGACCAGGATGATATCCAGTTCCTCCGGCGACTTCCATGCATTCGGAGTCACAGGATTACCCTCAAGAAATGGATCGATCAGAATGTTTTTCCCCGAGTCTGTTGTTACAATAAATGTCGAGTGTCCGAGCCAGCGAATGGATTTCATAGGTCTCCTCATTCTTAATTGAAAATTTATCAAAAAGCTGTTTTTTATGACCGCTTTACGTATAGAACAAATAAAAAAAAAGTACCGTTTGCCTCAGGATAGTCCTATTTTAAGGCACTCAGGTAATTTTAGCTAAAACAGCAAAGCACAACAGGTTTTCTGTACGGTTATACGAAACAGCATTACCGATGGCAGTAGACTGGCTGCCATGTCAACCCGAATAAAATATTGGATATACTATGTCAAAACCAAAGCGTTTGGCCATTCTCGTAGCCGGTGGACCGGCACCCGGTATCAACAGTGTCATTGGTGCAGCTACCATCCGTGCCATACACCATGGATACGAAGTGCTGGGACTCAGAGACGGTTTTAAATGGATCATGAAGGGCGATACTTCGCACTGTGAGAAACTCACCATTGAAAAGGTCAGCCGCATCCATTTCCGTGGCGGTTCGTTCATCGGGATTGCCCGTGACAACCCCACCAGGAAAAAAGAAGACTTGCAGACAGTGATCGATACGCTCGGGGAACTGGGAGTGGACAAGCTGGTCACCATCGGCGGTGACGATACCGCATTCAGTGCCAAAACCGTAGAGGAAGCATCCCAGGGCAAGATCAAAGTGGTTCACGTCCCGAAAACCATCGACAATGACCTTGACCTGCCCTATGGCATCCCCACATTCGGATTCCAGACCGCCCGGCATGTTGGGGTGGAAGTGGTCAAAAACCTTATGGTGGATGCCCGCACCACATCCCGCTGGTATTTTGTGGTATCGATGGGCCGCAAGGCCGGACACCTGGCGCTCGGCATCGGAAAATCATCCGGCGCCACGCTTACACTCATCCCCGAAGAGTTCAAAGAGGAAAAAATCCCGCTGAAGAAACTGGTGGATATACTGGTTGGATCCATCATCAAGCGCAAAGCCCTTGGGCAGGACAATGGCGTTGTGATACTGGCCGAAGGCCTGGTCGAGCGCCTTAACCCGGAAGAGCTGGAAGGACTGGAGGATCTGGAGCGCGACGAGCACGACAACCTCCGGTTTGCCGAACTCAACATCGGTGAAATCCTCAAAAAAGAGGTCAAAAAGCGTCTGGATGAGCTGATTTTTAAAACGACTATCGTGGCCAAAAATATCGGTTACGAACTGCGCTGCGCCGATCCCATTCCGTTTGACATGGAATATACCCGTGACCTCGGGTTCTCGGCCGTTGAGTTCATCGTAAAGGGAGGAACGGCTGCCATGGTTTCCATCCAGAACGGCCATTTTGTCCCGATGTTCTTCAAGGACATTCTTGACAAGAAGACCGGCAAGACACGCATCCGCATGGTGGAAGTGAATGCCATGACGTTTGCCATTGCCAAACAGTACATGATCCGCTTGAATCACGGTGATTTCAAGGATAAAGCGTTGATCGAGCAATATGCAAACGTGATAGGTATTTCACCTGACGAGTTTGTTTCGCGCTTTGAGTACGTTACCGAACACGAATCGGAGACCGATGAGGTCGGTCAGAGCATCAAGGCCAACTTTCCTGATTTGTATGATTAATAAACTTTCCGATCATCAGCATTTTGATGGATGATGGCGGGGCGCCGGTGCGCACCGACGCCCCGTGCTCCCATCTTCTCCAAAGCACATGTGATCATTTTCATGCTGAAGCGGATTGAAACAGACTGAAACACTTTGAAAAGGTCCGTCTGAAACGGTCTGAAATATTCTAAAACAGATTGAAACGGACTGAAACGGATAGAAACGGATAGAAACGGAGGCAATCATGGCCGACAAGGTAAAACTCCATCCCGAAACACCTCACCAGAAGCGGATATTCCGAATTGCCGATGACCTTCGCAGCGGGAATATCATCCTGCTTCCAACCGACACCCAGTACGCACTGGCATGCAGTTATACAAGCAAGAAGGGGATAGAGCGCATCCGGATGATCCGTCAGCTCAGGAACGACCATTTGCTGACGCTGATATGTGATTCGCTCACGGGCATTTCCAAATTTGCCCGAATGGGTGATGATCAGTTCAAAGTGATCAAAAAGCTCATTCCCGGTCCCTACACGTTTGTGCTGCCAGCCACCAAGGAGGTCCCCAGACTGCTGCTGAACCCCAAACGGCAGACCATCGGCTTCCGCGTCCCCGACTATCCCATCTGTCAGAACCTTGTTGAGCAACTTGGGGATCCGTTGATCGCCACCACCGCCCGCCATCCCGATTACGAAGGGACAGAGGGAAACGGCACCGAAGATCGCAAGGAGCTTTTCCGCCGTTTTGAAAAGCAGGTGGACCTGATTGTCGATAACGAACAGCCGTTGCCCGGCGAGCCTTCCACGATTGTGGATATGTCCCGGGAGGACCCGGTCGTGATCCGTGCCGGCAAGGGATACGATAAATTTCTTGAAGTCTGTGCGGTGGCGGACCTTAACCCTGTTGAGGCCTGAGCTTTTCCAGGTTTTTTGAAAAATCGGGTCGGATAATTCCCTTCTCGGTAACAAAAGCCGTGATGAGTTCGTGTGGCGTGACGTCGAAGGCCGGATTGTAGACCGGTGTGTCAGAAGGCGCTATTTGCCGGCCAGCCAGGGCGAGCACTTCCCCGGTGTCCCGCTCTTCAATGGGGATTTCATCGCCGGATGCGATGCTGAAATCGATGGATGAGATGGGAGCCGCCACGTAAAACGGAATGTTGTGGTGTCTGGCCAGGATAGCCAGCGCGTATGTCCCGATCTTGTTTGCCGTATCGCCGTTCCGGGCCACCCGGTCCGTGCCGACCACGACCAGGTCCACTCCTTTCTCTTTCATGACCCAGGCCGCCATTGAGTCGGTGATCAGCCGGTGCGGGACACCGGTTTTTTCCAGCTCCCAGGTTGTCAGCCGACTGCCCTGAAGCAGCGGCCGGGTCTCATCCACCCACACATGGACCTTCTTTTTGCCAAGGTGGGCATGGTAGATTATGGACAGTGCGGTGCCGTATTGTCCGGTCGCCAGGCTGCCTGTGTTGCAATGTGTGAGAATGCCTGCATTTTTCGGGATCAGCTCCTGCCCGTTTTTCCCGATATCGGCACAGATGCGCTTGTCCTCTTCGTGGATGGATTTGGCCAGATCCAGCAGCGCTTCCTTCACCTTTGAGAAAGGTTCGTCTTTCATGTCATGCGTCAGACGGACGGCCTGACCCAGCGCCCATGTCAGGTTGACGGCGGTCGGCCGGGCCGTGGCCAGGTATTCGCAGATGCCTTCCACATCGGTGTGAAACGGCTGGATGCTGTCTTCAGGCAGATCCTTGACCCCTAGGTAGACACCGTAAGCCGCCGCAATGCCGATGGCGGGCGCTCCGCGTACCCTGAGCGACCGGATGGCCTCCCAAACCCGCCCGACCTCAAAGATATCCAGGAAAAACTCGCGGTGCGGGAGATAGGTTTGGTCGATGATGCGGATGTGGTCGTCGATCCACTGGATGGACTGCACCACTTCGGGTTTTTTTTTGTTGGGGATCATGTCGCTGATTCAGGCTCTGGGATGAAATGACTTGTGGACCTCTTCGAGAAAGGAACGGTCAATATGCGTGTATATTTCCGTGGTGAGAATGGATACGTGTCCGAGCATCTCCTGAACGGCGCGCAGGTCGGCCCCGCCTTCCAGCAGATGCGTGGCAAACGAATGGCGGAGCGTGTGCGGGTGGATCTGTTTCTGCAATCCGGCCTCACGGGCCGCGCCGGTGACGATGTGCCAGAGGCTCATGCGTGTTAACGGCTTGCCACGATAGCTCAGGAAGAGCCGGTTTTTGGCATCGGCCACATTCTTGCGGAGGAAAGGTCGCGCGTCTTTCAGGTAATCGGCCAGGGCTTTCATGGCCATCCCGCCTACGGGTACCAGGCGCTCCTTGTTCCCCTTGCCGATGATGCGAAGCAGTTGCAGTTCGGTTATCAACTGATCGTTTTCCAGTTCCACGGTTTCCGAGGCGCGCAGACCGGTGGCGTACATCAGTTCCAGCACGGCGGCATCGCGCTTGCCGAGCAGATCGGAGCGGTCCGGCGCCTCAAGAAGCGCAATCACCTCCTGTTGGTCCAGCACTTCCGGCAATTTGCGACCTTTTCTCGGCAGTTCGATCAACTCAGCCGGATTGGCCGGACACCAGCGCTCCATCACGGCAAACAGATGGAATCCCCGGATGGATGAAATGTTCCGCGAAATGGAGCTCACGGACAGGTTCATTGCCAACAGTTCCTTCAGAAAGTTCTCAATATGCTCCAGGGTGATGCCTGCCATGTCCGGTATGCCGGTATCCCTGCCAATGAAGTCAAGGTAGCGTCGCAGGTCGCGTCCGTAGGAATCAAGCGAATTCTGCGACAGACCCTTTTCCAGTTTCAGAAAGTTGAGATACTGCTGCCTTTCGTCGTCAAAATAGCTCATCGGGGATCAATGCTTATGGCGTTTCCGGACCGGTGTCTTCATCAGAAGACTCTTGTTCTTCCTGTCCCGGATACTTTACGCGTCCATGATACATCCCCTGCAGGATGCGGGTAAACACATCTTTTATGACCTTGAGGTCTTTGAGTGTGAGGGCACAGTTGTTGAGCTGGCCCTCGGCCAGGCGGTCGTCGACCATGCGGTTGACAAGGTTTTCCAGCTTCGAATAGGAGTGGTCGGACATGGACCGTGAGGCTGCTTCCACGCCGTCGGCAAGCAGCAGGATTCCGGTTTCCTTGCTGTTGGGAATGGGTCCGTCGTACCGGAAATCCTCCTCCTGGATCTCCTGCTCGTTTCCGGATTCATTCATCGCCTTTTCGTAGAAAAACCGGATAAGGGATGTACCGTGATGAGTTTTTATGAAGTCGATGATCACTTCCGGGAGCTCGATTTCCTTTGCCATATTCACGCCGGCATCCACATGATTTTTAATGATCAGGGCACTCATGCGCGGTTTGAGCTTGTCGTGGGCATTTCCGCTCATCTGGTTTTCCACAAAGTATTGCGGCTTCTCCATTTTCCCGATGTCGTGGTAGAGGGCGCCTACGCGGCAAAGCAGGGCATTGGCACCGATACCTGCCGCACCTGCCTCGGACAGGTTGGCTACCTGAAGACTGTGATGAAACGTTCCCGGCGCTTCCAGCATGAGACGCTTGAGGATGGGTTTGTTGGTGTCGCTGAGCTCAAGCAGCGTGACGTCGGTGGTGATCCGGAACGCTTTCTCAATGAGCAGGATCAGCGGATAGGTCAGCCAGATACCGACAGCGTTGCCGGCAAGGAACGGCAGATTGTCGAAGTAAATACTCCATCCACCCACCTTGGTAAGCGTAAATCCAAAAAGTACAATAGCATAGGCAAAGAAGATAAGGCCGGGGGTTGTGATGTAGAACTGACTGCGGTCCTTGACATCACGCACAGAGTAAACCGCTATACTGCAAGCCGTTACGGTAGCCACCACGAATTCAAAGCTGTTGCCGAACATGAGTCCGGCCAGCAAGGCAATGAGCGTGGTGACCATGAGTCCGACCCGTGAATCGAAAATGATGGTGAGCAGGATCGGCGCGATGGCAAAAGGTACCAGGTATGGGGAGAGGTCATCGACCCGAGCCACGAAGGCACCGATGCCGTAGACAAGTGCAATGGTCAGGAAAACCAGCAACAGCATGGGGTTGCGGTCGAAGATGGAACGCCGGTAAAGATAGAGATACAGGAAGAAAATGAGAAAGACGGCTATCACCAGAATGGTTTCGCCTGTGTATTTACTCCAGATCTCAATGTCACTGGCCCGCTCGGCTCGCGCCTTGGCCAGGCTTTGCAGAACCAAATGGCGATCGGGAGTGATGATATCGCCGCGGCGGATAATGGTCTGTCCGGCAGAAACCGCACCCCTGGTAGTGGAGATTCTGTCGATGCGGTCCTGGATTCTCTGTTCGGTATCCTCTTCACTGTAAATAAGATTGGGTTCCGCCACCATGTTGAAAAGCTGTATGCCGGAGCGGATCAGGTCATCGTCGTATTGCCTGGAAAGCCGCAGCCTTGCGAACTCCCTTGCATCCCTCAGGGTGCGTACTGTTTGGACCGACTCTTCTCTTTCGGTCCGGTCCCGGAGGTCCCGTATCGTGATGTCCGGTGTGGTGATAAACTCCTTCGAAGTATCGATGATGCCATCGGAAAACAGTTCGCGAAGCAGGTTCCTGAGCACATCGTGCAGTTCGTTGGCTATGGATCTGTCTGGGCGGTCTTCTGAGGGAGCGAATAGCCGGTCATTGGCATGCTGTGAAAGGAGGGACTCCCAGGCGTTGTCATCCAGTCCGATTTGGGACCGGTTGCGGGTGCGTATGTAGTAAAGGCTGTCTCCCAGTGCCTGTTGCGCCGACTCGAGCATGCGCGATTCCTGCCAGTCGGCATACGCTTCAAGTACGGAGGTCAGATTGAAAAAGAGGGTATCCAGTTCCCGGAGCGTTCTGGTTTCCGCTTCGTGCTTCAGGATAAAAATGGGATTGGTGTTCTGGCGGATCTCGCGCTTCTCTGCCTGGATCTCATCTTCATGCTTCAGGATGCTGAAGGTAAACGGAGCAGTGAGATTATCGCTACGCCAGGGTTCCCCAATACTGTAAGCCATTTCCTGGACCTCTGTCCTGGGATAGAGGGCTATAATCAGTATGAGAAAGCCAAGGCTGATGACAATCTTGGTGACATTGTTCCTGTTGAAGAACCTGGAGACCTCGTCCTTTTTCATCTTCTCGGTCGTGAAAGGAACGAATGTCTTTTTCTTTCTATGAAGTCCCAGTTTTTCCAGAAAACCCATACGATCGGTCAGAATATGATTTTCAAATATCCGGTCCGGTTCAGGAACCGGTTTGCGGGCGGAATTTTTGCAGGATTGATGATATGGCGTGCGATATGGCTGCTGTTGTGAAGAAAATGGAAACACCTATCAAAGTATACCATGGATACGCGATATTTCCCAAAAATATGATAGCCGTCATCGAAAAGACACACACCAGCAGTGCTATGGTGGCACTGGTCCGGCTGATATTGGTGTAACGGCCCGTAAAGAATGCACCCAGCAAGCCGCCATAGGTGAAACCGGCAATGGCAAGGCCCAGTTCGATGACCGGGTTTTCCGTACTGGTGAACGAGATGGCGAACAAAATGAAGATGGCTGTCCACATCAGCGTAAATCCCCGGGAGATATTCATGGAGTTGGGCAGTTCCGACAGTTTTGGGAATACGTCGAAAAGGGTGGATGAGGAGAGTGCCGAAAGCGAGCTGCTCAGTGTGCTCATGGCAGCGGCGAACAGTCCGGCAATGAGCAGTCCGGCGATACCGACAGGTATTTCCTCGTTGATGAACTTCAGCAGCACTTCATCGGCCTGGGTCAGGCCCAGCTCGGCGATGGACAGGCCGTTGTAATATCCGTAGATCGCCATCCCCACAAAAAGGAAAAGCACGAACTGGATCAGTACCAGAAATCCGCTGGTTACGATGGCCATACGGGCCTTTCGGAGTTCACCGCAGGCGAGCAGCCGCTGCACCATCAGATGATCGACCCCGTGCGATGCCATCGAAAGGAACATGCCGCCTAGGACCGCTCCAATGATATTGTAGGGCTCGGTGAAAACAAAAGAGAGCGACTCCGGCCATACGATGACACTGAGCTTGTCAGCATCCGCCAGCATGGGGATGAGCGGATCCACAATGTGCGTCCCGGCAAACCATATCACGAAAGCACCGCCGAATGTGTATACGGCCAGCTGCAGCACATCAATCCAGATAACGGATTTCAGTCCGCCGTAATAGGTGTAGGCCAGGGTGAGAGCCGCGATGATGGAGATGGATACGGGATAGTCCAGACCGGTGATCACCTTGATGGGAATGGCCGCTGCGAAGAGCCGCACACCGTCGGCCAGCAGGCGGGTCACCAGGAAGACGATAGATATAAGCCGCTGGAAGCCGGGGCCGAAACGCTCTTTGAAAAACGTATAGGCCGTTTTCTGCTCCCCCTTGAAATAGGAGGGCAGGATGAGCCAGGCGACGACAATACGGCCGAGTATATATCCTAATACAATCTGCAGGAAGACGAAGCTGCCCAGGTAGGCGACGGCCGGGATCGAAATGACCGTAAGCATGCTGGTCTCCGTGGCTACTACCGAAAGGGAAACGGCCCACCAGGGAACCTTGCCGTCTGTCTTGAAATAGGATGTGGAGTCGGAAGGCCGTCCACCCGCCTTGATACCGATGACAACACAGAGCAGCAAATAAAGAATGATGACCAGAAGGTCAATAAGTGTAAGTCCCATGTGTAATGATATCCGGTAAAGGAGGGCGGTTATGCCGAAAAATAGATGTCAATCCTGCGGTTTCAGACGTATTGTCACTCAGCTGCTTCGGATGCGAGGGAGATGCCTTCGGAGGTATCGGAAGCAATGGTGAACACGTTGTTGAGTTGAGAGATTTCGAGAAGCTTGCGGATGCGTTCCGGCACGTTGCAAAGAACGAGATTGCGGTCCAGGTCGCGGTACAGACGCTGGGCCAGCAACAGCGCACCCAGGCCACTGGAATCGGCAAAGGTAACAGCGCCAAGATCCAGGATCAGATGCCCGGTATCCCGGGTATTGGCAAGTACGATGAACTGGCTTTTCAGTTCGGGTGCCACTTTGCTGTCGAGCCGCTCCGACTTGAGCGTCATGATGGAGTAATCTTCTTCGGTCTGAATTTCAAATTTCATGTGTTTAAAATTTCTGATTTATTATGTCACATAGAATTCACATGACAGATTTTAATCATACTCCTGTGTGTCAGTCGGAGGCTGTCATGTTCATTTCATCTGTTTATTTCAATTTCGATTTATTCGGTCAGAATGATTTCACGTGACAGGATGTAATCATGCTCCTGTGTGTCAGAAGCAGGCTGTCACATTCGATTCATCTTTTTATTACTGTTAGGATTCCAGAATCTCCCGGAACATCCGGATTCGGTATCTGCTTGGGGGATGGTGTTGTTGGCCGCCCATCGCATTGGTACCCGTCAGGATGCAGGACGAATGGTAAAATAACAAATCCGGTCACTTTATCATCTCAAAAAAATCATTTTCGCTGATAATGCTGATTCCCAGTTTTTTTGCTTTGTCCAGCTTGCTTCCGGCTTCTTCGCCAGCCAGCACAAAGTCGGTTTTTTTGCTGACGGATGAGGTTACTTTGCCGCCATGTTTTTCGATGTGCCCCTGCGCCTCACTGCGTTTCAGGGTGGGGAGCGTGCCTGTCAGCACAAATGTTTTTCCTGCAAGCTTGTCGGATGCCGTATTCGGCTCCTCCGACCGGAAGGAAAGCCCCGATTCGCGGAGCTGACGGATCATCTCCATGTTTTCGGGCTGTTCAAAAAACGAGCGCACAGACCTGGCTATGCGCGGCCCGATCGAGTCTGTCGCCGACAGATCTTCTTCGGATGCATCCACCAGTACATCGATCGACCGGAAGGCACGGGCAAGGTCCCGCGCGACCGTAACCCCGACAAAGCGGATGCCAAGAGCGTACAAAACCTTCTCAAAAGGTTTTTCTTTGCTTTTTTGGATGGATGCGATCAGGTTGGCCGCACTTTTTTCGCCCATGCGTTCGAGGGGGACCAGGTCGCCGGCGGTGAGACGGTACAGGTCGGGAAAGGTGGTTACGAGCTCTTTGGATACCAGCTGGTCCACGACCGCTTCACCCAAGCCGTCAATATCCATGGCATCCCTGGATGAAAAATGCTCCAGGCGATTGCGTACCTGGGGTGGACACTGGTTGTTGGTGCAGCGCCAGGCAACCTCTTCGGGAAGTTTCACCAGATGGGAGCCGCAGGCGGGACAGGTTTCCGGCATTTTGAAGGGCTCTCCGCGGTGCCCGTCCTCCTGCAGCACGACATTGACAACCTGTGGAATGATGTCACCCGCTTTTTCGACGATGACACGATCACCGACCCGGATGTCCTTTCTCCGGATTTCTTCTTCATTGTGCAGTGTGGCGCGCTTGACGGTGGTTCCGGCAAGAGGCACTGGATCCAGCTCCGCAACCGGGGTGATGGTGCCCAGGCGTCCCACCTGCAGGGTGATGCCGTGGATCCGGCTGACGGCCTGTTCCGCTTCGAATTTGTAAGCTATGGCCCAGCGAGGTGCTTTGGCGGTCTGTCCCAGGATGTCGCGGTACCGTTCTTCATTTACCTTTACGACCACCCCGTCCGTTTCATACGGCAGCTCTTTTCGAAGTTTTTCCCATGTTTCGATGACGCGGTGAACATCCGTGATACCCGGACAGCGGGAGCGGTGCTCACAAACGCGGAATCCAAACTTTTCGAGCAGTTCGAGTTTTTCCTGCTGTGTGCGTTCCCTGTCCTCATTCTCAAGAAGCAGGTCGTAGGCAAACATACGGATGGGACGCTTGGCCACGATAGAGGGATTTTGCAGTTTGAGCGTGCCGGCCGTGGCATTTCTGGGATTGGCAAATACGTTTTCCCCGTTTTCCTCGCGCGCGCTGTTCATTTTTGCAAATGCGGCCAGTTCCATGTAGGCCTCGCCACGCACCTCCAGCTCATCCGGGCAGCTGCCGGCCAGGGTCAGCGGCACATCCTGGATCGTCCGGATGTTTGCCGTGATATCGTCGCCCTGGGATCCATCGCCCCGGGTGGCTCCCAGAACCAGCCGGCCATCTTTGTAACGCAGCCTGATGGCCATGCCGTCGTATTTCAGTTCGGCCAGATAGCTGTAGTTGTCGTGTCCCAGCAGGTTTTGGACGCGGCGGTCGAAGTCATCCAGTTCCTCACGGCTGTAGGTATTCGAGAGACTGAGCATCGGCACCGGATGCGTGACCGTGGGAAACACCCTGGTTGGTTCACCCCCGATACGTTCGGTCGGTGAATCAGGCGAAAAAAGCTGGTGTTCCTCTTCCAGCTGGCGCAGCTCCTCCAGGAGGCTGTCGTACTCCCGGTCGGATATCAGCGGTGCGGCCTCCTGATAATAGGCATCGTTGGCTTTGTTGAGAAGCGTCCGCAGTTCCCGGACGCGCTCCCTGGCCTGGTCTGCTTTCATGTGTTTATAATTCCTGATTCAATCGGTCACATAGAATGTCCATGACGATTATAATCATGCTTCTGTGTGACGGTGAGCTGTCATGGACATAGCACTTCGTGACCTTCGGTTCATGGTTCTGAGGTGCTGGGTCAGGGTGAAAAACGAGGCCGTTCAACGATACGTCGCGGTGGCGGCATTTCGGAAAACGGATCGGTATCAGCAATGTAAAACAGGTTGTTTTCCATAAGCAGATCCCGGGTTATCCGTATCCCGGAACCGTCCGTGAAAAAAGGGTCAAAGTCCTCAATGACATGCCCGTTGAACAGGAGTACCATACGTGCCAGGCTGCCTTGTAAAATAATTTCATCAAGGAAGTCAAATCTCATGGCCTGATATTGTTCCACCCAGTAGGGGCGCAGAGGGGCGTTTTGGAGATCATCGGCAGCAAAAATATCGGAAACGACGCGAATGGGTTCCAGATTTCCAAGCAAGGCATAGGCGTGGACATACAGCGTGTCGCCAGTGGTGGAAAATGCCGCAATTTGTGCAGCGATTTCCTCACGGGTCGGTGGCGGCGGCGGGGGTTGCGTCTCCTCAACGGCTTCCGGTTCCTCAGCTGCGGTTACATCCGGCGGGACCGGATCCGTTGCTTCCGGAGCCTCTTCGATCGGCTGCAGCCGTGTGTCAGTATCTGTTTGAGTTGGCGGTACGGTTTCCGTTGGAATCCGGCCATCCGTGACAGGAGGGGCGCCGGGATCCGGTTCGGCGCTTCGCCAATACCAGACAATGGAAGCCAGAGCCAGAGCCAGCGCCAGGAGTGTCGCCAGGATTACCCACAAAAGCCGGTTTCGCTGGGGACGATAGACCGCTTGCTTGACTTTGGATGCCCAGTCGATACCTTCCAGTTTTGGCGGATCGGGTAGTTCTGCAGGAGTAGTGGCATCTTTGCTCCGGGATTCGGCAGATGAAAATCCGGTAGTGGACGTGGAACGGATTTTTTTGATGCTGTCATCCTCCCATTCTACGTCCCTGACAGTTTTCTCCTGGGTTTCAGGAGTAATGATTTTACTCTTATGAGTTCCCGCAGCTTCCTTTTTTCCGGCTTTCGTCTTGTCTTTTTTTTCTGATTCCTTATCCTGACTTGTCCGGTTTTTTTTAGCCTGGCCAGCCGGATCCGCCTCCGCCTCCTTATCCTTCGGTTCCGGAGATCCGGAAACATCATCTGCCTGTTCCGGCAGGTACTGGATCAGTAAACCCTGATTATACAAGCCCGCTTCATGTTCGTCGAGCGCAGTGGTGACATCCTCGTCACTTACGCCGATGGCCTTGGCATACGTGCGGAAATAGCTGCGAACATAAGTTTTGTTTCGCATCTTCCCGGATAAAATGGAGCCGTCTTCAATGGATTCGATGGTTTCTATCGGTATGCGGCACTTGTAGAACACATCCTGTTTGCTCAGCCGCTTGCTTTTCCGAATTCGAACCAGGTCTTCAAAAAATTGGGACATAGGGGAGTACCTGCAAAATGGAGTATCAGAATGAAATTTGCACAAATATAGTAAATGATAACGCTGAATCCCTAATTAACCAATTTTTTTGGAAACGCTCCAGAATGGTTTTCAAATCGTGTTTTTATCCCGGATAATTGTGCTCTGAATGAAAGGAATGCCCGGCTCCGTCATCTATAGGTCACACAGTATCAGCAGCGATGAGGTGCCGGTGGCATACGAACGTTTTCCGCCCCTGTTGCAGGCTGATACACTCACATCCATCCATTAATTTTTAAGTCATGTTTAAGATACTTACGAGCGCGGGCAATGACCTGTTTGATCTGATTTATCCGGTATCCTGCCTGGTTTGCGGTGACCGGCAGGTCGATCGGCGTCATTTGTGCGCATACTGTCTGGACCATGCTTTCGAACCATCCAATGAAGACGGCAGGGAGTCCTCTGAAGGGCTGGTTCTTCCCGAGTGGATAACAATGCAACAGACACTCTGGGAGTTTGACAAGGGGGGTTTTCTTCAGGATGTGCTTCATCATGTCAAATACAGCGGCCTTGCAGATCTGGGAGTCACCCTGGGAGAAAATCTGGGAAAAGAGCTGCTAAACAACCGTTATTTGCGTGTAAGTCATGAAACCATATTGCTGCCGGTGCCGCTGCATCCGGCAAGAGAACGGAAAAGGGGATATAACCAGTCATTTTTGATTGCTTTCGGCATTGCCAATGTGACCGGCGCAGAAATCGCACCCCATGGCGCCGTGCAACGCATCAGGAATACCCGGACACAAACGGGATTGAATGCATCCAACAGAAGAAAAAACCTTTCCGGCGCGTTTACGATCAGGGAGCAGCAAGCGTTTGTGAACCGGGATGTAATCATTGTTGATGATGTTATCACCACCGGGGCAACGGTATTTGAGCTGGCATCACTCATAAGGGGATACTGCGGAAAAATCGGCGTGGCAACCATAGCAAGGGCCTGATGGCGGGAACGGAATCTTCAGATGCAGATGTGCGCACCGTCATTGGATACGGGCGGAGCCTGAAATTGAAAGAGGATCAACACGGTTTGTCGTTTACTCAGGATTACAATAAATTGCTTTCCGATTCATTACCTGATAAAAAGACGGAATTGAACGGTTATTTCCATGAGCTTGTCCCGTCAACCCGACAGTCATTTCATAGAGACACCCCGTGGCATTTTTACCTCTGCCGGCAACTGGTTTCATATCACGTCAGAGGCACTGGAGAAATATGCCCCGGGCCTGCTCGAAGTACATTCCCTGGAAAAACTGATAAAGCAATCCGAGATCTGGATCCGCAGTGCCGACAACATCGGGATCGTGCTTTTCATGCTGCTCCTGTACTTTTCGGGATTATATCCTGCGCTGATCATCACTCTTTTTTTTGTGCCGGTATGGCACATCAATAAAAGCAGTGTTATCAGCATTCCGCTCACAAGCCTGCTTTGGGTGATCGACAAAGAGATCGTGGTTGTCATCCTGTCCATGCTGGTTCTCAGCTGGATGGGCATTACCGGTGAGTATGCCTCGGTGTTCCTTGGAATCTTGGTTTTTTGTGTTCTGAAGTTCGGATGGTTCCGTTTTACAGTAGAATGGTTGTATGGAAAAATGATCCGGGGAACGTTACTGCTCAATGACAGGGTATTAAAGATGATCATACTGAAACATGCGATCAGGGAAGACATCCCGGTGAAAGAAGTTGATGCGATGGAGAAGGAGATTCTCACACTGATCGGAAAGCAACAGGAAGTCATACGAAAGTACAGGAAAAGGAAATAATCAAATGAGCGAAGAAGTGCGGCGGATGTTTGCGTCCATCTCCGGGCGGTACGATCTCCTTAATTCGGTGCTCTCCCTCGGAGTGCACCACAGATGGCGAAAAAAAACGGTCCGGGTTACCGGGGCTTCGGAAGGCATGAGTGTCCTTGATTGTGCCACCGGAACCGGGGATCTGGCCATTGCCTATAAAAAAGCTGTTGGATCATCAGGCACCGTGGTAGGAACTGATTTTTGTGCCGAAATGCTGGCTCCGGCCCCCGAGAAATCCAGGAAGCAAGGGTTGAAGATTATCTGGGAGGTAGCCGATGCCATGGACCTGCCCTACGAAGACGACCGTTTTGATATCAGCAGCATTGCTTTTGGCATCCGCAATGTGGACGACCCTGTCACCGCTCTTTCCGAGATGGCGCGTGTTGTCAGGCCCAATGGGAAAGTCGTGGTCCTGGAGTTTGGACAGGCCTACGGCATCATGAAGTATCCATTCAAATGGCACAGCAAATATGTCATACCGCTGCTGGGCGGATGGATCAGCGGAAATCGTAAGGCGTACCAGTATCTGCCTGAAACAAGTGCTGCCTTTCCGGCGGGCGACCGGTTCCTTTCCCTGATGAAGAAGACAGGTCGCTTTAAATCATTTGACAGCAAACCTTTGATGCAGGGTATTGCGTATATTTACATCGGAGAAGTGCTGTAGTTCTTGTGCCAGGTCCGGACGGTTTTCCCGTCCCACGTGGAAAGTTCATTTGCACGCCAACCAACTGTTGTCCCTGCGCCAGCATTGGTTCCTTGGGTCAAGTTGTGTATTTTTGACTGCATCCAAACTAAATCAAATGTCATGCACATCAATGAAATAAAGTCCCTGCTTCCTCACCGGTATCCGTTCCTTCTGATTGACAGGGTACTGGAGATAGGGGATAAGCACATCGTTGCCATAAAAAACGTCTCTGTGAACGAGGAGTTCTTCAATGGCCATTTTCCATCTTCCCCCGTCATGCCGGGAGTGCTTCAGGTGGAGGCCCTTGCCCAGGCCGGGTGCCTGCTGACGCTCAAAAACCGCATTGAAAATCCGGATGAAGTCATCATCGTCTTCTCAGGCATAAAAAATGCGCGATTCCGCAGGCCGGTGGTGCCCGGAGACCAGCTTCTCATAGAAGTGGAACTGGTTAGTGAACGTCGCAACTTCCTGACAATGAAGGGCAAGGCTACTGTTCAAGGAGATATGGCCTGTGAAATGGAAGCAACAGCGGCAATCGTTCCCAAAGATAAATTATGAGCACACAGTCACAGGCTTCACCGGCAAGGATTACAACACGTACGGTAGTTGACATGAAAGGGCGTGGCGAAAAGATCACCATGCTTACCGCTTATGATTATACGATGGCGCGTATCGTGGACCAGGCAGGAATTGACATTATTCTTGTCGGTGATTCGGCCAGCAATGTGATAGCCGGCCACGAGACAACACTGCCAATCACGCTCGAACAAATGATCTATCATACCGGGTGCGTGGTGCGCGCAGCCGAGCGGGCGCTCGTGGTGGCCGATCTGCCTTTCATGAGTTATCAGGTCACCGACACCGGGGCTCTCAAGAGTGCCGGACGCATGATGAAAGAAGCAGGCGCCCATGCTGTCAAGCTGGAAGGCGGAGCCGTTGTAGTACCGGCCATCCGAAAAATTGTGGATGCGGGCATTCCCGTAATGGGGCATCTGGGACTCACCCCTCAAAGCATCTACAAGTTCGGTACGTACAAGGTCCGCGCAACCGACAACAGGGAAGCGGAACTGCTTTTCGAGGATGCCCGAAGCCTTCAGGAAGCGGGCTGTTTTGCCGTAGTCCTGGAAAAAATACCCGCATCACTGGCGGCTGAAGTGACGGCAGCCCTGGACATTCCCACCATCGGCATCGGCGCCGGGCAGAACTGTGACGGACAGGTGCTCGTTACACATGACATGCTCGGATTGAACCAGGATTTCAGCCCGCGCTTCATCCGCAGGTATGCCGACCTCCATACGGTTATGACAGAGGCCATACGTTCGTACGGGTCGGATGTGAAAGGCGGTGCGTTCCCGGACACCAGTGAACAATACGACTGAATCAATTCTTAAGGATATATTTAAAAACAACAGATGAACCACAGTGATTATGACGCAGACAGGTTGATCCTCGTCTGCAACGACGACGGGATTTTTGCTCCCGGAATAAGAGCCCTGGCCGAAGTGGCCAAGGAGTTCGGAGAAATCGCAATTATTGCTCCTGACCGCCAGCAGAGTGCTGTCGGTCACTCGATCACCGTCTCCGATCCGCTGCGGGTCACACCCTTTCAGATCAATTCGAAAATGGAGGGGCAGGCCGTCAATGGCACACCGGCCGATTGTATAAAATTGGCCCACGACAAACTGATGAAGAAAAAACCCGACCTGGTTTTGAGCGGCATCAACCATGGATCGAATGCCGGCATCAATATCATCTATTCAGGCACCGTGAGCGCGGCGACGGAAGCAACCATCCTGGGCTATCCGGCCATAGCCGTAAGCTGTACCGAATTCAGCGAGTCTGCCGACCTCTCGGGGGCGCAGGAAGCCATCCGCAGAACCGTGCGCTATATTCTCCGGAACGGCCTTCCAGCCGGGATCACCCTGAATGTCAACGCCCCTGCCGGACCCCTGAAGGGGATGAAGTGGGCGCGCCAGGCAAACAGCCGCTATGTGGAGGAGTTCGAAGGCAGGGTTGACCCGCACAACAAGCCCTATTTCTGGATCACGGGCCGCCTTGAAATCCTTGACAAGGGAGAGGATCTGGATCTGAACGTTCTCAAGCTGGGATATGCCACCATCACCCCGATCCAGTATGACCTGACAGCACACAAGTTTTACAAAAATCAGAAG
>RECX01000292.1 GCA_007693825.1 Balneolaceae bacterium | reverse complement strand
TCACCGGCACAGCGCCATTGACCGGGACAGGGCCTTCACCGGCACAGCGCCATTGACCGGGACAGGGTCTTCACCGGCACAGCGCCCGCACGGCGCGGATGTCTTCGGCCGAGAGCGCAATCTCTCGTCCGAGCAACTGGTCGCGGATCGTTTCGTACATTATGGACCGGCTGTCGGGCACGTGTCCGAGCCCGAGCGCATGGCCGATCTCGTGCGCCAGGATCACCTTCAGCTCCCGGCGGTTGTGGAAATGGTGGACGGTGATGGTGCCGCTGGTGCCGTCGAACCGGTACAGGGCGCTGTTGAACCGGGACCCGTCGCCGAACTCGCGGTAGAACTGCCGCACCATGTCGTCGTGAAAATCGACCTCGCGATTGATGCGGTCGGCGCTGCGGTTGATCGCCGCCACGGAGCGTTCCAGGTCGCTGCGCATTTCCCGTTCCCGCTGCCGCAAGGCCTCGATGGCATCCATCCGCTTCTCATAAGCGCCAAGCTGCTCCTGCCGGAACCCGCCGCCCTCGTTCACGCTCTCAATCCAGGCGTTCAACCGTTCGATCTCACCGTTCAGGCGGCCGCTGAGCCGGCGGTGCTCGTCGGTCCGGCGCTCCAGTTCGCGCTGATCGCGCTCGTACTCGCGGTGCATCTGGTCGATGAAACCGCCCTTGGATGCGATCTGGTCCTGGAATCGGCGGGCGCGGTCCGACAGCTCCTGGCGTTCGTCGTATTCAAAGTGGATGGTGTTACGCGCCTCCTCGCCGGCCCGGATTCCGTCGTGGAGCCGCACGTCCAGGCGGTCAACGGCTCCGGCCCACAGGTCCAGCGCCTGCTCCACTGTCTGGCGCACTTCATTGCGGGAGATGCGGAAGCGCGGATCGATGTCGCCGATGGCGTAGCTGAATTCCAGGGTGCAGGATCCCGGACTGACCGCCAGAATGGCCGCGTTGGGTTTGTCGCGAACCTGATCCCGGGCGCCGTCGCCGCTGCAGCCGGATGCGGTGATGAAAACGGCGCACAGAAGCAGCAAGTTCTGGATTAAATTCCGGGTTGTTGTTCTGCCTTTCGTCATTATTTGGTTTTCCGGATTGATTTATCGGCGATTCGGTCCGCCCGGACTCATTGCGCCCGGACTCAGTATAACAGATTTCAGTATAACAGGTTTCAGTATAATCGGTCTCAGTAAGGCCGGCCGAGCAGCAGCCGGAACCCGTCCACGGTCTGTTTGTTGCCGACGGGACCGGATTTGCCGGGACCGGACCCGGAATCTCCGGAACCCCCGGAATCCCCGAAATCGGCACTGTCGCGGCGCACCGACTCGCGCAGCTGCTCCATGATGCCGGCGATGCGGCGGGTCTGCGCCTGGTCGCGCGCGGGCTCGCCGGTCATTTCGAACATGCGGGGATTGATCGCCGGGCCCATCCGCACGAACAGTTCGGGCTTGTCGCCGCGCATGGAATGGATGTGGGTGGCGAAGGGGACGATCTCGGTGCGGGCGGGATCCAGCTTGCGGGCCAGCCAGGTGATCCCGTTTTCGGCAACGATGGGCTTGTCGGGACGCATCAGTTTGCCTTCGGGATAGAACCAGAGTCCCACGGGACGTTGCGCGTCGCCCGATTCGTTGAGCAGCTGCACGGCGTGCTCCAGGCTGGCCAGGGCCTTGCGCGGGTGCTGGCGATTGATCGAAAACACCCCAAGCCAGCGGAAAAACGGGTATTGCAGCAGCTGTTCCTCATCCATCATGGCGCGCGCCCGCTGGCCGATGACCCGCTCGTTGAGCAGCAGGGGGTTGAGGGCGTCCCACCAAGAGTTGTGGTTGCCGATGTAGAGCGTGGCGAGGCGGTTGCGGGGCATCTGCCGGTCATCCAGCCACACCGCCCGGAACCGCCGCCGGTAAAGCGTCAGCGCGTACCGGTAGAAGATCCGGGTGAAGACCGGGCTCTCTTTCTCGGGGATGAAAAGCGGGCTGCTGCCGTTTTGAGAAGTACTCATCGGTGACGGTTTGGGAGGAAATCGGGACGCTTCCGGTTGATGCTTTCGCTTCATGTTTCAGGGCTGCAATCCGGAGATGCTTCGGTGCTGCATCACGAACACATATCCGAACATTAAGGATTTTTAATATTTCTGCAAAATCAGGTATATTCTGAAGTTGTCATGTTTCCGGCAAAAGTGCTTGGCCGGCGCACCGCCTGCAGCTTAATCAGGCGGCATTACCGTATGCAAGAATGCTTGTGGCCGCCGGTTCGTTCCGGCTTACGCGGATCAGCGCGGGCCGCATCCACCCGAAACATACCAAAACCATTTGCCAGACTGCCGAAAAACAGTCACTAATGCGGGA
This sequence comes from Balneolaceae bacterium, assembly GCA_007693825.1. Classification (GTDB taxonomy): domain Bacteria; phylum Bacteroidota; class Rhodothermia; order Balneolales; family Natronogracilivirgulaceae; genus SKNL01. The sequence goes on along the minus strand of RECX01000292.1, from coordinate 1,590 downwards.
CATTTGAAATGATCGTCGCCGAAATTATTTACAACCTGTCGATCCTGGCGGTCCTTATTGTGCTGTCCAATTTCATGGACGACCGGGTCGACCGAAACGGGGTGCGCGGACAGCTGCTTCAGGGGCTGCTGTTCGGTGCCATTGCGCTGGTGGCCATGATCTACCCGTTCACATACGCGGAGGGGATCATCTTCGACGGCCGGAGCGTGGTGCTGAGCATCGGCACGGCCTTTTTCGGTCCGCTCACCGGCGCTGTCAGCATACTGATGGCCGGGGCCTATCGCGTGCATATGGGTGGTGACGGCGTGGTGATGGGGTTGATGACCATCCTGTTTTCTTTTTTGATCGGCCTGATCTTTTACCATGTCAAAAAGCGGAGCCCGGGCGGCCGCATGTCCACCAGGCAACTGCTCTCCATGGGTGTCATCCTGCATTTTCTGATCGTGGTGTTCATTTACACGCTGCCCGCGGAGCACATCCAGCCGGCGATACAGACGGTCGGCGCCACCTTGCTGCTGGTTTATCCCGTTGTGACGCTGCTTGGCGGCAAGATCCTTTCGGCGCACGAGGATCGGCGCATCCAAATGGAGAAGCTGGCCGAGAGCGAGGAGCGGTTCCGGCTGCTGATCGACTCCAGTGAGGACATCATTTTCACGGTCAACCGCAACCTGGTGCTCTCCGGTGTGTTTGGCAAGTGGATGGAGCCGCTGGGCACCCGGGCGGAGAATTACGTCGGCAAGACGGCCGTCGAGATCCACGGCGAGGAGCTTGGCCGCTTCCAGGAGGAGCAGTTCCGCAAGGCGCTGGCCGGGGAGGATGTGGTCTACGAGTGGGAGGATGACATCGGCAGTGGATTGAGGTACTATCAGACCAAAATGTCGCCCATGCGGAATGAAAACGGCGATATCATCGGCCTGGTGGGCATCGGGCGCGACATCACCGACACCAAAAAGATGCAGGAGCAGCTGAGCCGGTCGCTCAAGGAGAAAAACATCCTGATCGCCGAGATCCATCACCGCGTCAAGAACAACATGGCCATCATCTCGAGCCTGCTGAACCTGCAGTCCGGCTACGCCGAAGGGGAGGAGACGCGCCGGTTGCTGCAGGAGACCGAGACCCGCGTGCGGACCATGGCGCTGGTGCACGAGCTGGTCTACGAAGGCGACAATTTCACCGACATTGCCATGCACGACCTGCTGCAGCGGCTGGTGAACCTGCTGGAGCGCTCGTTCCAGATGCCGGACAAGCATATCCGAACCTCGCTGCAGTCCGACGATATCACCATGGACATGAGCTCGTCCATCCCGCTGGCACTGCTGGTCAACGAACTGGTGACCAACTCCTGGAAACACGGCTTCAACGGCGCGCGGGAAGGGCTTATCCGGGTCAGTTTCCTGCGGAAAAACGGACAGTTCGAGCTGCGCGTGCACGACAACGGGAGCGGGGTCAGCCAGGAGCAGGTGGAAAAACTCCGACGGCCCTCATCATTCGGGTACACCATCATCAACGGACTGGTGCAGCAGCTCAAGGGCACCCTCGATTACGACAACAGCGGGGAAGGGCTGGCCGTGATCATCCGTTTTTAGGGGG
>RECX01000117.1 GCA_007693825.1 Balneolaceae bacterium | reverse complement strand
CGGGCGCACGCATCCTCGGACTCGCTGTATTCCTTTTCGGCAGTTTCCTTGTGGATGAGTTTCTCGCGCAGCTCATCTTCGGCTGCCTCCAGCTGGTCACGCAGGGAAATGATCTCGTTTTTGCTGGATTTGGCCTGTTCGGCCCGCTGCGACAGCCGGTCCTTGATAGCCTGGACGTCCGATTCAAAGCGTGCAATGTCGCGCTTGAGCGTGGCAACCCGGTTTTCCGCGTTCTGGAACCGCAGGGCCACATCGTTGAAACGGGTCTGGGACCGCTGCAGGATATCCTCCTTCTCGTTCAGCGTGGACTTGAGCGATACCTCCTGCCGTACCACCGACTCCAGCTCGCTGTTGCGCTTTTCCAGTTCCGGGGTGATCTGCGTGCGTTCTTCGCCGGCCTTGCGTACGGTCTCTTTCAGTTCCCGGACCCGCTGTTCCAGCTCCAGAACGTTGTTCCGGTAGAAATCGGCCTGGTTCTGGGTGGATTCGGTCCGTGCCTCGTGCTTGCGGAGCCGGTCCGAGCACTCCCTCACGTGCTGCTGATGCGGTTGAAGATCAAATTTACGGTAGGATTCGGTGAGATCGTCGAGCTGCACTTCGGCCTTTTCGATTTCCAGGGCGACGGCTTCCGCCTGTTGCCGCCGCTTTTCCACTTTTTCACGCAGGCCAATGCGCACCACGGCGTTTTTGTTGCTGCTGCCGCTGTAGATAAAGCCGTTTTGTGATGCCACGTCGCCGCCGGCCGTCACGGCGGCCACCCGGTGCCTTGCAGCCAGCCGCACCGCATCCTCCAGGGAATCCGTCAGCACAACATGCCCGAAAAAGAGCTGCTTGAGCGGTTCGAATGTGGCATCGCAGGTGACAAGATCTGTCAGCGGAATGGCGCCTTCCGGTGTTGCGCCAGTGCCTTTCGGTGTGGCGCCTTTCGGAGAGCCAGCGCTTTCCGGATCGCCGCCTTCCGGGGCGTCACCACCCGGTGTGTCACCACCCGTTGCCTTGTTACGGTCCTCACCATGGCCCTTCCCGGCGGAAATGCGGTTCAGCGGGACTATGGTCACCCGCCCCTTGTCTTTTTTGCGAAGCAGGCCGAACGCCCGGACCGCCTCCTCTTCGTTGGCGGTGATCACAAAATTGGCGGCATCGCCGAGCACGGCTTCCACGGCCGCAGCGTGGTTCTCGCCGCTTGAAAAAACGTCGCTGACCAGCTCGAGCATGGTGAAATCACTGCGGTGCTCCCGCAGGTACTGCACCCCGGCGGGATGGGCATCCGACGACTCGGCCAGGCCCTTGAGGAGTTCGTACTCGGACCGGTACGCATCCTGCCGGCTCTGCAGTCCGCGGATCTCGTCCTTGTGCTGGTTGATCCGGTTGAGCAGCTGCTCCCGCTCCGTACGCGCCTGTTCGAGCTGTTTTTCGGAGTCTTCGTACTCCCGGTGCAGCAGGTCGTGCCGCGCTTCCATACCCTCTTTCTCCTCGACAAAAGAAGCCGCTTTTTCCCGGCTCTCCCCGAGCTGTTTGTGCAGCCGCTGTTCCTGCTCCTCAGCGTTCTCCACGCGGGATTCCAGCCGGACCTGCAGGTTTTGCAGTTCACTGATGCGGCGGCGGGCCTCGCTGTGCTGCCGCGCGGCCGTGTCCAGCTCCCCGCGCACCTGTCCTACCTGCCGGCGGCTCTCCTCCAGCGATGTCCTGGCGGCTTCATGCTCCCCGCGCACCTGCTCCAGCTCCGCTTCGGCGCGCTGCAGCTCCTCTTCGTTGGATTTCAGGTTTTTGCGCAGGTCGCGGATTTCGTTTTCAGCCTGGTAAATATCCTGTTCATAGCGCTGGATCACCGTTTCTTCGGTTTTGATCCTCTCCTCCGCAACACGCATGTTCGTGCGGATCTCCTGGATGCCGCTGTTGATCCGTTCGACCTTCCGCCGGACCTCGTTCTGCGTCCGCTCTTTCCCGATCAGGGCTTCGTGCGCTTCCTCTTCATTCCGCTCAAGCATCTCAAGCCGGTTCTGGAGCTCCTCTTTGGTCGAAGAAACACTGGCGATCCGCTCCAGCAGCGGGTTCAGTTCGTTGCGCACATTCTGGTACTCCCGGCGGGATACGGCCTTGTCGAGGAACTCCAGTTCCACCTGGTATTTGCGGGCCCGTTCGGCACGGGACGCCTGGGACTGAAGGGAGCGCGTCTTCTTGCGCACTTCCACCAGAATGTCTTCCATGCGCTGCAGGTCTGTACGCGTATCCGACAGTTTCTTCAGGGTCTGTTTTTTACGCTCCTTGAACTTGGTGATGCCTGCCGCTTCCTCGAACAGACGGCGGCGGTCGTTGTTCTTGTCGTTCAGGATATCGTCGACCATCTTCAGCTCGATCACCGAGTAGGCGTTCGGACCCATGCCCGTATCCATGAACAGGTCGTTGATGTCCCGAAGCCGGCAGGGCTTGTTGTTGAGCAGGTATTCGCTCTCGCCGGACCGGTACAGGCGCCGGGTCATGGTGATGTCGGTGAACTCGGTGGGCAGCACCCCCCGGTTGTTGATGATCATCAGCGACACTTCGGCCATGCCCAGGGCTTTCTTGGCGGCGGTGCCGTTGAAGATGACGTTGGTCATGGCCGCGGACCGGAGCAGGGTAGGGCGCTGCTCGCCAAGCACCCAGCGCAGGGCATCCACGATATTGGACTTGCCGCACCCGTTGGGACCGACAATTGCTGTGATGCCGCTGTCGAACTTGACCTTCGTTTTGTTGGCAAAACTTTTGAAGCCTTGCAGTTCGAGTTGGGCAAGATACATGAGATAGTGACTTCGGTAAAACGATTAAACGGTCATGATCTCTTCTTCCTTGTCCTTGAGCATCTGGTCAACGCTGGAAATATAGGAATCGGTCATTTTCTGGAGCTCTTCCTCGGCCTCGAAGCGGGAATCTTCGGGGAGTGACTCCTCTTTTACGATCTTTTTGACCTCATCCTTGATTTCCCGGCGGGTGTTGCGGATGCTCACACGGGCTTCCTCGGCCTTGTCGCGGGAAACTTTGACAAGTTCTTTTCTGCGTTCCTCGGAAAGGACGGGAAGGGGGATGCGGATGAGGGTGCCGTCGTTGTTGGGGTTCAGGCCGAGCCCGGACGTCATGATCGCCCTTTCAATTTCGCGAATGGACGATTTGTCGAACGGTTCAACTGTCAGCAGCCTGGCATCGGGTGCCGAAATGTTGGCAAGCTGGTTGAGTGGGGTCTGTGTTCCGTAATACTCCACTTTGATCCCGTCAAGCAGCGCGGGGGTGGCCTTGCCGGCACGGATATGGCCAAGTTCTCTTTTCAGGAAAGTTATCGCATCTTTCATCTTTCCATTTGCATCGTCAAGATAGGGCTGTAGTTCCGCAATCATAATATCAGGTAATAATGGTGGGATATTCGGTTCAATTGCGAAATATATAACAAATTGGCGAAAAAAAAAGCAACGGTCAGTCCCAGTAGACACGGGTCCCGACCGGCTCGCCCTGGACGATTTTCACCAGGTTCTGACGCTGGTCCATATTGAACACGATGAAAGGCGTCTTGTTGTCGCGGCACAGCGTGAAAGCGGTCAGGTCCATCACGGAAAGCTGCAGCTTCAGCACCTCATCGCCGCTGATGGATTCGAACTTGACGGCATCGGGATTTTTCTCGGGGTCGGAGTCGTAAATACCGCTGACCCGGGTTCCCTTGAGGATGGCCTCCGCTTCAATTTCGATGGCACGGAGCGAGGCGGCCGTATCCGTGGTGAAATAGGGGTTGCCGGTGCCGGCCCCGAAGATGACAACGCGGCCTTTTTCCAGGTGGCGGACCGCACGGCGCCGGATGTAGGGCTCGGCAATCTGCTCCATGCGGATGGCTGACATCAGCCGGGTGTGGATGCCCTTGCGCTCCAGCGCATCCTGAAGCGCCATACTGTTGATCATGGT
>RECX01000349.1 GCA_007693825.1 Balneolaceae bacterium | reverse complement strand
TATATTCCACCAAAACATATCCTTAGCTGCCTGCGGGATGTGTGATTTCAGGACTATGGAAAAATTTCTGTTTGGGATTATTATGGTTGGATCGCATTGGCGTTTCGTTTTTCATGCATTTTTGCTTGGCATCGTTGTTATTGGATATGGGTCCGCAAGTGGACAATCGCCTGTGACGGATCCGGCGAATGGCGACAGGGTTGACGAACGGGTTGACGAACGGGAAGACCAACAGGTTGAGGAACGGGATGAGGAACGGGAGGACGACCGGGTTAACGAACGTGATGACGATCGGGAGGACGACCGGGTTAACGAACGTGATGAGGATCGTGATGAGGATCGGGAAGAGGATCGGGAAGAGGATCGGGAGGATCTGATCAAACGCGATCTCGACGAGATGGTCGTCAGCTCCCGGCGCATCCCCGTCCGGCATTCCGAAACGCAGCGCTCGGTGCAGATCGTCACCCGCCGGCAGATTGCGGAATCGGCCGCCCGGGACCTCGCCTCGGTTCTGGCCACGGTAAGAAGTGTCGATATCCGCCACCGCGGCACTTTCGGCATGCAATCGGACCTGGGCATCCGCGGCGGCACGTTCGACCAGTCGCTGGTGCTGCTCAACGGCATCAACGTGACCGACCCCCAGACCGGCCACCACAATCTCAACCTGCCGGTGGACCTGATGAGCATCGAGCGCATCGAAGTGCTTCACGGTCCGGCCGCACGCATTTTCGGTCCCAATGCTTTCAGCGGCGCCGTCAATATCATCACCTCCGAACCGGGCGATTCCCGTGTGAACCTGTCGCTGACCGGCGGACAGCACCGCTTTGGACATGCCGGCGCCTCGGCCGGGTTCCGGAGCGGACCCGTATCCAACCATGTCTCTCTCAGTGGCATGGCCAGCGACGGATACATCGAGAATACCGACTTCCGCACCGGCAACCTTTTTTACCACTCCCGTGTGGGATGGGAGGCCGGGCGCCTCGACCTGCAGGCCGGATACCAGGAAAAAGCATTCGGCGCCAACAGCTTCTACACCCCACGGTTCCCCGATCAGTACGAGCACACGCGCACCGGATTCCTCTCCCTGCGCTGGCTCCCCGAAGGCCGGCTGCGCCTGACTCCGGCCGTCTACTGGCGCCGCCACCACGACCGGTTCGAACTTTTCCGTCATGAAGCCCCCGATTGGTACGCCGGGCATAACTACCATCGCACCGATATCGCCGGACTCACCGTCAACTGGGCCCATTCCTCCACCTTCGGGATCTTTTCGGCCGGTATCGACCTGCGCCATGAGTACATCCTGAGCAATGTCCTCGGCCGGCCGCTCTCCAGCCCCCGCCCGGTCCCCTCACGGCTTGCCGGCAACGGCGCCGAATACACGCACTCGTACTCCCGGACCGGCATGAGCTTTATGGCCGAACACACGGTCACAATCGGCTCCGTGTCCCTGTCCGGCGGGGCGCTCCTGTTTTCCAGCACCGATCTGGACACCCCCGTCACCCTGTTTCCCGGGGTGGATGCGGCCTGGCAGCTCACCGGCGCATTGCGCTGGTACGCAACGGTCAACCGCACACTCCGCCTGCCCACGTTCACCGACCTGTTCTACAGTGGGCCGGACAATCTGGGCAATCCCGAACTCCAGCCCGAAGAGGCGGTGAGCCTGGAAACCGGATTCAAGCTGCAGGGAAATACATGGCATGCGGACATCGCCGTGTTCCAGCGCCGTGGTGTCAACATGATCGACTGGGTCCGGCGCCCGGATGAAGACATCTGGCGCAGCGAAAACCTGACGAAGGTCAATGTGACCGGTTTTGAGGCCGGATTTACGTTCGCCCTGGCACAGACAACACTGTCCGCGCAGTATACCTACCTGCACTCCGGAAAACAGAGCGGGGAGTTCCTGTCCAACTACGCCCTGGACCATCTCACGCACAAAATCGACCTCACCCTGAGTCTGCCTCTGCGACTCCCGCTGCCTCTGCTGCGACAGGGTGGATTCCGGACCAACCTCACCTGGCAGGATCGGTCAGGCGGTTACCTGCACTACGAGGAGAATGCATTCACCGGAATCAGGCCCTTCGAACCGTTCTGGATGGCCGATGCAAGGATTTTCTTTGATAATGGGCCGTCACGCGTGTTCGCAGAGGCATCCAATCTGTGGAATGCGCGGTATGTAGATATCGGCAATGTCCCTCAACCGGGAAGGTGGGTGCGGGCCGGCATGGAAATCCGGTTTTAGCATGCAGGTGCATCCGGCCGCGTCGGCACACCCGGGCACAAATGGCCGCGTTGCCACACCAGGCAGTGTTGTCACAACCGGCCGCATCCACCAGAATGTACTACCCCAGCGTAATGTTATGTTTCAGTACGAAAGTTCTGGGTCGATGCCGAACGCCGCCGGGTCCTCGCCCAGCAACTCCAGCTCCTGCCGGACGATAAACCGGCTGAGCAACTCGATATGATGGATTTCGAGCATGTGCATGGACCCATCCTGCACGAATTGATGTCCGGGATGCTCCGGGCTCAGCAGCCAGCTCAAATCCACCTGTCCGGGATAAAAAACGGGGATTTCATGCCACCGGACGTCGGCGCTTCCAAGCGGCCCGTCCACATACACCGCTTCAATGTCGGCTTCCACCCCGAATCCAACCGAATAGGGAACCGAGGCATAATGCCATCGTGCACCGGAGCCGTCGGCGTGCACGGCAAAAGCGGCATGATACACACCGCCTTCCTCAATCGCTTTGCTGTCGCGCGGGTTGGGCGCCTCCAGGGTGCGGCTCACGGCAACCTCCCAGCGCCCGTCGCGCCAGGCACCGGCCGCCTTCAGTGCTCCGCGGCTGCCGTCGGGTTGGCGCAGGAAGCGATGGGGGATGGCGTCACCGTCCTGCCAGTCATATTCCGTATCAAAGGGCGTGGCATTGCCCTCATGGATGAAGTAGGGGTCGTCCTGCCCGTATTCCCGGGCCACCAGGCGGTCCTTGCGGAGGGCCCTGCGACCGACGGTTTCGGGGTCGAACATGTAGCGTGGATGGCCCTGATCGTCCACATTGTCGGTAAACATGCCCCTGCCTTCGGAGCTGTGACGGTAGTCCAGCACGTATCCGTTATCGGCGTAACCGAGCGGATTGGAACGGTGTGCCCGCCACTGCCAGACATCCAGGAAAACGCCCTCATCGCGCAGGCGGTCCAGCTCGTCGGGATCGCGGGTGCCGGCCCAGTGATCGTCTCCGGGATCGTCCCCCGGATCGCCCTCTCGCGACTCGCGGATGAACTTGCGCACGTCGCTGCGTCCGAGCTGCTCGCCGAGGTGGTGGTGCTCCCGGACCCGGTCCGCCGGAATGGCGCTTGTCAGGGTGCGCATGCCCGGATGCATGGTCACGAAGCCGCCGATTTCAGCAAAACCATCCACCGAACCGTCATCCAGCATCATGGAAATCCGGTCCTCGTAAAGACCGTGGCGGTCCGGACCGCTGCCGCCGCTCCCGTAGCGGACCCACTCTCCATTTTCATGGACAAGGTACTGATGGTACCAGGATGGGTTGTCGGTGGCATAGCGATACCGCACCTGGACAGAGTCCCGGTTGTAAACAAAGGCAACATCCAGCGTCCGCACCAGGTCTTCCATGCCGGGGATGTATACGTTGCGGTCATAATCCACAAACAAAGGCGGATTCCTTACCAGTGCGGGCAGCTCTTCCGGAGCACGACCCATTATATCGCCCGAATCGTCCTGGCCGGTCGGATCGGAATCCCTGCCGCAGGAAGCGCCCAGCAGGAGGAATATCATGAGAAGTGCCGCAGTACAGAAAGCACCGATTGGATAAAACGAGGAAGAGGCCTGATTCATAGTGTGGTTTTATCAGTTTTTTTTGGATTTTGCTGTCCCCAATATATCACACAGGACCACCTTATGAAATGTCCATGACAGCCTCCA
>RECX01000302.1 GCA_007693825.1 Balneolaceae bacterium | reverse complement strand
GCGGCACCCGAGCAAGCCGCGGCACCCGAGCAAACCGCGGCACCCAAACAAGATGCGGCAACCGAGCAAGCCGCTGCATCCGAGAAAGATGCTCCTGCTCCCGCTCAACATCCAGCCAGGAAATCATCGTCAACGGCTGGACAATCTGTCCCGGATCAGGAACAAGTGGGTGGATCGATGCCATCCGGAAACCAGGACGGCACACCGGAACCTGACATTTTTGGCACCCCGGCACTCAGACGTCCACAATCTCACCTCTCCGCAGTAGCGCTGCCTGAAAGATCCGGCGATAATACTGCGATCCGGGAAGTGCGCGGCAATCTTGCGCTCTCCACAAAACCCGAAGCACCGGGAAAAAGGGAACCGGACCCACCGAAAAAAACGTACAAAAAGCCGGACACGATGGATGATCTGAACAACATGTGGCCTGAATATCTGGAAAAACTTCAGGCAACCACCAGTTCCATGCTGTATTTCTCCATCCAGAAAACCCGTCCGGTCCGGCTCAAAAAAAATGTTGTTACCCTGGAGTGCAACGACAGCTTCACCTCGGACATTATTCGCGAACAACAACGCAAATTATGCGACACGGTGAAAGAACATTTTGGATATGCGCTGCGTTTTACATCACAGCTGGTCGAACCGGAGCAGCGTACGGACAGCATTCATGATCCTTACGAGCATTTTTCGGAAATGCAGAAGAAAGATCCAAAACTGAAGGAAATCGTAAACCTTTTCGGTGCAGAACTTGAATACTAACTCCGTAACTAAAGGAGCATTGATATGAATATGGCAGATATGTTTGGCAAACTGACGGAATTCCAGAAAAAAATGGACGAGGTCAAACGGCAGCTGAACGAGCTGGAAGTGGAAGCGGAAGCCGGTGGAGGCATGGTCCGTGTCACCGCCAACGGAAATCGTGAGATCACCTCCATCAAGCTGGATAAAGACATCGTGGATCCCAATGATATCGAGATGCTGGAGGACCTTGTCGCCGCCGGTATCAACCAGGCGCTCAAGAAAGCCGAGGAGGCCGCTCAGGACAAAATGGCGGATGTTACCAAGGGCATGCTTCCGGGTGGTTTCGATATTGGCAATCTTGGCATGAAGTAACCACACTCCCGTGCGATTTCTCATAAATTATTACAGGGCAGTACGATAATGCAGCTTATCTCAGAAACGCTTGAACAAGCGGTGGAGCAATTGGCCCGGCTTCCCGGAATGGGAAGAAAATCCGCACAGCGCATCGCCATGTTCCTGCTCAAGCAGAACGACGAACAGGTGTTCCGTCTTTCCAAAGCCATCTCGGACCTGAAAAAAAACATCCGGTACTGTTCCGTCTGCTTCAACATCACCGATCGCGACCCTTGTCCCATTTGCGAGTCGGAGAAGCGCAAGACCGGTGTCATCTGCGTGGTCGAGGAACCCAAGGATGTCTACGTGATTGAACGTACCAGGGAGTTCAACGGCAGATATCACGTGCTGGGCGGAGTGATATCCCCATTGCAGAACATTGGCCCGAATGAACTGCGCATCAACGAACTCATACAACGCATAAGCAATGGCGAGCCTGTCCGCGAGCTGATCCTCGCACTCAATCCTGATGCGGAAGGGGAAGCCACCGGATACTACATCAACAAACTGGTCCAGCCCATGGGAGTGGATGTCACGCGCATCGCACACGGTATCCCCATGGGAACGGATCTGGAATTCATCGACGACGCAACGCTTACCCGCGCATTTGCAGGACGCCAGAATTTCTGAACCAGAGGGACCTATTGCTTTGCTCAGAAGATGTCTTGCTGAGAATACGTATTGCCCAGAAGACGTCTAACTCATAAGACGTCTTGCTCAGAGGACGTCTTGCTCAGAAATAGAATTGCATCTGCATCATGACCACGTGGGCCGGATCGCCAAAATCGACTTTGTCCGTTTCCAGGGACCGCAGGCTGTAAGCGAGCATGATACGGTTGTGCGTAAACGGTCGTCCCATCAGGGCACTCAGGCTGTACGTGCCTCCAACGGTGGCGAATACCTGTCGCAGATCCTCCAGCCCTCCGCCGTCGCCATTCCAGAACTCGCCCATGGCATAGATCTCGATATGCGGGGCAATGAGCAGGCCGCCGAAAAGCGACGCGCCGATGTAGTTCTCAATATCGCGCGGGGCGACTTCCTGGTAGCTGATACCGATGATATCCATTTTCAGACGGAAGGGCTGGTCACCGGCCTGGGGTCCCCAGTAGACATGGGCGGAGTAGGAGACGTAATTACGTCCGATGCGGCCCACTTCCGTGAACTCGTTCTTGGCAGTGCTCACGCTGGCGTAGGCACCCATCTCAAGACGGTCGCGTCCGTCCGGCCAGTGCGTGGCTGCGGCGCTGAACGCAAATCCATCGGTTTCAATGCCTCCGGTAGACGGGCTCCTGCTAATCCCCTGGTTGAAGTTCCAGCGGTTGTGTCCGTTGTGCAGGAAACCTCGCAGCTCCCATCGGGGAGTGTTCCACAGGGCCTCAAGTCCGTAGTCACGCCCGTCAGCACCGATGGTCATCCGGGCCCACATGTCGGATATGGCCGGACGGTCAATGGCGTCGATGGCGGCATGGCCGGTTCGTGCATAAGCTCTCGGCTGCGCGCCGACAAACCGGCCGGCACGCATGGTAAGCTGATCGCTCACACGGTATTCACCGCGCAGATCCAGCCAGGTTACGGAAGCGCCGGAACCCTCCATCTGCATGAATACACCCAGTCTTTCGCCGAATCCTGCTGTTAATCGCAAACGCATTCTGCGGATGCCAAACCCGACACGGTCGTGCCGCTCTCCCACAGCGTCCAGATCCGAGGCATAGGTGACCCTCGGTTGCAGCGTGCCTCCGATGCGAATGGTGACATCATCGCTCACCGTCCTGACCAGCCCCGCATCACCCTGCTGCGCAAGCGCCTTCCCCGGAATCGTCAACAGCAGTACACACCCTGAAATCAGCAATATTGTCTTGAAAGTTTTCATAATAAATCCTTTATCGTTCGTAAATAAAATAACAACATGCGCTACAATCGCGATACACCCGATTCAGGCCATACACCTGATCCCTTTGATCCCTTTGATCCCTTTTCATGGAAGGTATACCGATAGCAAACCGGGACAAAGCAAATGGCGGTCACTGTCAAACTATTGACCCAATTTAAATTCTTTATGAAATGTCCATGACCGGGCATAGCCCTGACACACAGGAGCATGATTATAATCGTCATGGCCATTCTATCTGACCTATTGAATCAAAAAATATAAACAGATGAAATGGCCATGACGGCTCTCCGTCACACAGGAGCATGATTATAACCGTCATGGACATTCTATGTGACCTTATGAATCAGAAATTATAAACACATGAAATGTCCATGACCGTAGCTCGGTCACACAGGAGCATGATTAAAAATGTCATGGACATTCTATCTGACCTTATGAATCCAAAATTTTTAAACAGATGAAAACAGACGCGAAAAAACAAACCCGGGAAAAACAGATGCGAAAACTTGTCCGGGACTGCTTTTTTCCACGGATCAGAAGAGCCGCGTCTGATGGAGGTCTTTTTTTTCGGCTTCTTCCATCTTTGGACGGGCGTGTTCTCCCCTGTAAACCGACAGCATCTCAGGCGAAAATTTTTTGTCGAAAGCACGTTTTGAAAATCCCTCCAGTGCAAGCTGCCCGTTGCTTGTGATCCCGAGCATCCCGCTGTCGTATTCCTGGATGAACCCGAACTGCCTGAGGTCATTGACAATGAGGAAAGAGAGCTGGGGAATGATGCCCGCATGCGCCTCAATATTGCTCCTGTGACTGTTATCCTCCGGCGGATAAATACACATTCCAAGTATTGCAAACTCCACCTCTGTCATGGGATAACCGGAAGAGTCCCTGGTCAGCATCTGGTCCCATGCGGGCTGGCTGTAGTAGAGCCCGAACCAGAGTTTTGCCTCCTTGACCAGTTTTTTCGATCTGGCACAGGCAAAGTATTCACCTGTCGGGGCCCGCCTCGGCTCCCCCCTGGCCCGGTACATGCCAACAATAGATGCCAGGTCCAGCACCTGAAGATTGGGCGGATAAACAAAAAAGTCCGTCGACTTTTTTTGCATGGCTACCTCGTTATCCAACTTTTTGCTTGATCAGATCAAGTACCGCACCCATGTCCAGGGATTCGGGGTCCCTGTTCTTGGGGATACTGATGTTCTTTCTCCCATACTTGATGTAGGGTCCGTAACGGCCAGTCATTATCTGGATTTTTTCCCCGTGCTCGGGATGTTCCCCCATGTCCTTGATGACCGATGAGGTTTTACCTTTCTGCTTCTGAGCTTTCTTTTTCAGCAATTCCACGGCGCGTTCAATTCCGACTTCCAGGACATCATCGTCCTTGCCCAGCGACTGAAATGTTCCGTCATGGACTACGTACGGTCCAAACCGGCCAATGCCGGCCTTGATTTCCTTTCCGGTCTCCGGATGCTGGCCAATGGTCCTGGGCAGGGAGAGCAGCTTCAACGCCGTCTCCAGATCCACATCGGTTTCCTTCATTCCCTTTGGAAGGGAAACCCGCTTGGGTTTTTTATTTGACTCGGTGACCTCGCCCAGCTGGACATAAGGTCCGAATCTTCCGGTTAATACATATACCGGCTCGCCTGTTTCCGGATCCTTTCCTATCGACTCCGGCCCCTGTTCACTCCTTTCCACCAGCTGCTGCAGCTTCTCTACGGTGATATCGCTCGGCGACATGCTGTCCGGGATTGAGCCCATGACATCTTCGCCGTCCTTCTTCTTGACCTGAACATAGGGACCGAACCGGCCAAGAAAGACGCGCATTCCGTTGAGCCCCTCCACAGGAAGGGAAATATGGCGCGCATCCTGCGGATCGATCCGCGACTCCTGCTTTTCCACCATGTTCTTCAATCCCTTCTCACCCTCGTAGTAGGATTTCAGGTACTTGAGCCTGTCTTCTTTTCCGGTGGCAATGTCATCCAGCTTCTGTTCCATCTGGGAGGTGAATTGCTCATCCACCAGGTCCGGGAAATGCTTCTCCAGAAGCTCCGTAACGGCAAAGGCGGTAAACGTGGGGACCAGCGCATTGCCTTCCTTGCGGACATAGTCCCGCTCCATGATGGTGCCAATGATGGTGGCGTAGGTGCTCGGACGGCCAACCCCGTCTTTTTCCAACTGCTTGACCAGGCTGGCTTCCGTGAAACGTGCCGGCGGCTTTGTTTCATGCTCAACGGGGACCACATCATGGCATTCCAGCTTCTGGTCCTGTTTCAGTTCGGGCAGCGGGGTATCCCGGTCCTCCAGTACAGCTTCCGGATCGTCACTGCCTTCCACATACGCCCGGAAAAAGCCCGGGAAGAGAACTTTCTTGCCAGTGGCCTTGAACTGCGCTTTCGATGTCTCTGTTTCCGCCTCGATGACAGCACTGGTGAGCGCAACCCGCGCGTCCGCCATCTGCGTGGCCATGGTCCGCTTCCATATCAGGTCGTAAAGCTTTGCCTCACGGCCGGTCAGCGGTGTATCGGAGGGCGTGCGGAACTGGCTTCCGGCCGGACGGATGGCCTCGTGTGCCTCCTGTGCTCCCTTGGACTTTTTCGAATAGGTACGCACTTTCGGACTCAGATAGTCATCGCCATACATCCGCTCTACAGCGCTGCGGGCCGCACTGATAGCCTGCCCAGACAGGTTCGTTGAATCGGTACGCATGTAGGTGATATACCCTTCTTCATACAGCTTTTGGGCTATGCGCATCGTATCCCTTGCCGAGTAGCCGAATTTCCTGTTGGCTTCCTGCTGAAGCGTTGAGGTGATAAATGGCGGGGCAGGTGTCCGTTTCTGGGTTTTTGACGCTACACTCGCAACGCTCCATTGCGCTGCGGCAAGCTCCCCCTGCAAGCTCTCTGCCTGCTCCCTGTCCAGCAGCACCAGCTTGTCCGGCTTCTTCAGCTTGCCCGTGGACTCGTCAAAATCTTTTCCGCTCGCAAGCCGCCGGTCGTCAAGGTGCGTCATCTCCGCTTCGAAAGTCCCGTTATCCTTCTGATCCGATGCCCCGCTTTTGCTCAGCACCGCTTTCAGATCCCAGTAACTTCCGCTCCGGAACCGCATCCGCTCCCGCTCCCTGTTTACAAGCAGCTGAACGGCAACCGACTGAACCCTTCCGGCCGACAAGCCCGGACCGATTTTCTTCCAGAGCAACGGGGATATCGTATATCCGGCCAGACGATCTACGATGCGCCGGGCCTCCTGGGCATCCACCAGATCCATGTTGATCTCCCGGAAGTCACGGAGGGCCCGCTGAATGGCATCTTCGGTAATTTCGTGGAAGACCATCCGCTTGACCGGGATTTTCGGCTTCAGTTCATCCACAATATGCCAGGAAATCCCCTCGCCTTCACGGTCCTCATCCGTTGCCAGGATCAGCTCGTCCACCTCCTTGATGAGCTTCTTCAGGCGTGCAACCGTCTTTTTCTTTTGCGGAGATACCACGTACAACGGCTCATAATCATTATCTATGTCGATTCCGAGATTGGCCCACTTGTTCTTTTTCAACTTCGCGGGAATCTCCTTGGCCGATGCCGGCAAATCGCGGATATGACCGTTGCAGGAATCCACGGAAACGGATTTCGGCAGAAATTTTTTGATGGTTTTTGCTTTGGTCGGCGACTCGACTATTATGAGCGACTTCATCCGTATCGTTACTATTAGATTATTGAGGCCCGCCTGCAGTTCCCATGATAGCGTGTGTCATCAATGTCGGACACAACATGTGCGATAAAGTGACAACCACTGCAAACCGGCCGTTTTGGTATCTTTGACGGGCTGGAACTCCCGCAACCTGCAGGCTATCTCGCATGGCCGGAGGTCAGGATTCCAGTTCGTCAATTTTTTTCAACAGTTCATCAGCGTGCCCGGCCGTATCGACTTTCTCAATAACGGCCCTGACGGTTCCATCCGTATCAATAAAATAGGCAGAACGGGACGGGCCGAAAAAAGTCTTGCCGTACATTTTTTTCTCGACCAGTGAATCCGTTGCTTTTGCAAACTCATGCTCCGGATCAGAGGCAAGAATATAGCCAATTCCCAGTTTCTCAGCGTACTTTTTATGAGAATTGCAGGAATCCTTGCTGATCGCAACCACTTTGTACCCTTTGTCCAGTATTTCCCCCGACTTTTCAGCCAGGCTTTTATTCTGCCGGTCGCATCCACCGGTGTTGTTCTTCATATATACCGAAACTATTACCGGACGGTCCAAAAGCTCGGAAAAAGCGACGCTCTTCTCCTCGCCGCCATCCACAATATTCAGTTTGACCGATGTGTCGATTTTATCACCTGGCTTGATCATTTCCGTTCCTCCAATGCTGGTTTTAGAATTTGCTGTTTCTTCTTTAAGACCAAAAAAGTCAATAATCCTTACAGATTCAAACCATCATTTCTGTGATCCGGTTCACTGCGACCGATTTTATTTTGATGGAACTTGCCCCAACATCCCATTTGAATCCATAGGCAGAAACAACCTATCTTGTGTTCCACGGCAATTTGGATCAGACCGGTGAACCTGGCGGTTTCTTTCGCCATACCCCGCATATCCGGAAACCCGAGGCACCATACACAATCCCCTATGACACATTCTCCCAAACTCACCGTAAGCAACTCCGACGTCGACCAGAAAACCCTGATCAGACAAATCGACGAGGCGTGTGACTTCATGGACAAGATCTACCGCGATGGATACTATCCAAAAGTGAAAGTGACACGGTCCTGGTCAGAGCACAACCCCGTGATCGAGGGAGAGTTTGCCAAACCCGAAGTGTACCGCTGGTACCTCAAACGCGAACTGGCCAAGCTGGTCCGCGCCGGCGCCGAAGTCACCATATCCCCATCCCGCGAATGCGTTTCGCTCAACGATCCCAAACTTCTGGATGCGATCGATGAAGACCACTGGGACTTCACCAAGAAAAAACTGTTCCTCTTCCGCGCCGAACGCATCGACCTGTCCCTTGACCGCCTGCAACACTACACCGGCACGAATGCACGCGATTTTCAGCGGTATATCATGTTCACCAACTATGACATGCATGTGGAAGTGTTCAAGCAGCGCTATCCCGATTGTGTGCGGCCGGCACGCAACGTCCAGATGCCTGCCTATCACCACAAGGTCAAGGATAATCTGGGGCTCACGCTTATCAACATCGGTGTCGGCCCGTCCAACGCCAAGACCATCACCGACCACGTCGCCGTACTTCGTCCGGATGTCATGATCATGGTGGGACATTGCGGCGGCCTGCGCAATCATCAGGAAATCGGCGATTTCGTGCTTGCTTCCGGATACATGCGGGCGGATGGCGTGCTGGATGCGAGCCTGCCCAAAAACGTCCCCATCATCCCCAACAACATGCTCAACTTCCACCTCCAGTCAGTGCTTGAGGAGGAAAAGATGACCTACCGGATGGGCACGGTCTATACCATCGACAACCGCAACTGGGAGTTCATGAAACGCCGTGTTGTTCATGAAATCCACATCAGCCGCAGCATTGCCATCGACATGGAGTCAGCTACCGTGGCCACCAACGGCTTCCGCTACCGGATCCCGAACGCCACCTTGCTGTGCATTAGTGACAAGCCATTGCACGGCAAGCCGAAACTGGGTGAGTCCGCACAATCTTTTTACCAGAATTCAAAAGAGCGCCACCTCGATATCGTGATCAAGGCGATCGAGTTTTCCAAGACCAACTTCCCCGGGGGCCTGCCCAACGCCAGCCTGCGCGCCCTCGACGAACCGTTGATGGGCGGCGGATCCTGATGGAGGCGGGTCCCGATGAAGGAGGAATGAACGAAATCCGGTTCCGAGAGACCCCGGTTGAAGAGATACTCGATCTGAGGGCCCGTGAGCTGCGCACCGGCAAGCCCTTGGAAGCCGCCCGCTTCCCCGAAGATCATGATCCGGACACGATGCACTTTGCCGCCTGTGCCGCTGACCAGACCGTCGGATGCCTTACACTCATAAAAACACACACCGGCGCTTACCCCTCCTGGCAGCTGCGCGGCATGGCCACGGTTAAGGCCTGGCAGCACAAAGGGGTCGGAAAAGGCCTGCTGCTCTTTGCGGAGGGCCGCCTCAGGACGCATGCGTCCGCGCAACCGGACATTGCCGGAGCACGGATCTGGTGCAACGCACGAACCGGCGCCGTCCCCTTCTACATAAGAATGGGCTACAAAACGGTATCAGAAGAGTTCCATATAGAGAATATCGGTCCGCACTACAAAATGGAGAAAAATATTCTGTAAGGGTGGATGGGGTTGCTGCTCTATAGTGCAGGAGACACCTTCGGAACAGACGGGCCTGTTAACGGGAACCTTCCCTCCGGACGTGAGGCGCATCCACAACCCATAAACTTCTTTTTGTCATATCATCGTGAGAGCCGGCAAACCAAAAATTTATGATCTGAACCGGGCTGAACATCCAAGACGCATGGTCCGCGACCTTTCAGAGGACGAACAGCCCCGGGAACGGCTCATGCGTTTCGGAACCGAAAGCCTGACCGACGCAGAGCTGCTTGCGATACTCGTGCGCACGGGCAGCCGGAAAATGAACGTCATCGACACCTGCCGTACCATGCTGCAACATTTCGGAGGACTGCACAAGCTCGTGCGGAAAAACTGGCGGGAACTCCGCATTATCGAAGGCGTTGCCGATGTAAAAGCGATAACCCTGGAAGCGGCTTTTGAACTGTCCCGAAGGCTGCAGTCCGGCAGTGGCAACGGAAAACCGCTGTTCTTCAAAACCCCTGATGATGTCTCGTCCTATTTCGGACCGCGGCTCCGGGACCTGCAGACCGAGCAGTTCCTTGTCGTGTTCATGAATGCCGCCAAAGCAGTGACCGGACATCAGGTCATCAGCAAGGGAGGCAAGACCGCAACCGTTGTGGATCCGGCCGAAGTCATGCGGCAGGCCATCATGAACGAAGCCAACAGCATCATCATCGTGCACAATCATCCGTCGGCCAATCGACGGGCTTCCCGGGCCGATATCGCCATCACCAAAAAACTTATGGAGGCGGGCGACATGCTGGATATCAAAGTGGACGACCACATTATCATCGCCGGCTATGATTACCTCAGCATGCGCTCCGAGGGATTGATGGGATAAGTCCCGTTTCCTTCCCGGAAATCTTGTATATTTGGAGCTTCCGATTTAACCCGAGATTACCATGCAAGATTACCTGAAGGAGCAGATCGCCCGGGCACTGAAAAAAGTGGCCCCCGATCTTGAAACTCCGGAAATCACCATTGAAAAACCGCGTTCTACTGAACACGGGGACGCAGCCACCAACGTGGCCCTCACACTGGCCAACGTACTTAAAGAAAACCCGCGGTCAATAGCGCAGAAAATCGCGGACCAGATTGACCTGTCCACCGGACACATTCGCGGAGTGGAGGTGGCCGGACCCGGATTCATCAATTTCCGTTTCGCCGGGAACTGGCTGACAGACCAGCTGGTCGAGGCACACCGGACCGGCAGGGAATTCGGAAAGGGCCGGATGCTGGAACACAAAAAAATCCAGGTCGAATTCGTAAGCGCCAATCCAACCGGCCCGCTTACTGTGGGACACGGGAGAAATGCCGTGCTCGGAGATACCATTGCCAGAGTGCTGGAATGGGCGGGTGCCGATGTGCAGCGCGAATACTACTTCAACAATGCCGGACGCCAGATGAGAGTGCTGGCGGAAAGTGTGCGCGCCCGCTACCTGCAGGCAATCGGACAGGATGTCGTGTTTCCGGAAGGAGGATACGAAGGCGCCTATATTACCGAAATAGCAGAAAGAGTACTGGAGAAACATGGTGACTCCCTCACAGGGGAAGAACACCTTCCCGTTTTCCGGCAAGCCGCAGAAGAGAGCATTTTTGAGGATATCCGGCAAACCCTCGCCCGTATGAATATTTCCATGGATTCTTTCTTCAATGAAAACACACTTTATGAGGACGGATCCATTGACAAGGTAATCGCAACACTTCGCGACAAAGACCTTGTTTTCGAGCAGGATGGTGCCACCTGGTTTAAAACCACCGCTTTCGGCAAGGACAAGGATACGGTGCTCATCAAAAGCACCGGAGAACCCACGTATCGCCTGCCGGACATTGCCTACCACATCAACAAACTGGAGCGCGGGTTTGATCTGGCACTCGATATCTTCGGCGCCGACCACATCGCTACTTATCCCGATGTTGTTGCAGCCGTGCAGGCCTGCGGATTTGACAGCGACCGCATTGACGTGATCGTCTACCAGTTCGTTACCATTGTCAAGGATGGCAAACCGTTCAAGATGAGCACCCGAAAAGCCAATTTTGTCACACTTGACGAGCTGATGGACGAAGTGGGCGCCGATGTCACCCGCTTTTTCTTCCTGATGCGCGCCCCCGGAACACACCTTGAGTTTGACCTGAATGAAGCAAAGCAGGCCGGTGAAAAAAATCCTGTGTTCTACCTGCAGTATGCCCACGCCCGGATACAGAGTATTATGAAGAAAGTGCGGAATCATTATGATTTCACCGGGAAGGCCCCCGATTTCAGCCTGCTTGCCCACGATGCGGAAACAACACTGATCAAACGCATTCTCGAATTCCCCGATGTCATTTTACTGACAGCCGGACAGCGTGAGCCGCACAAACTTATCCAGTATCTTAATGAACTCGCAACCGCATTCCACAAATTCTATCACGATTGCCGGATTCTGGGCGAAGACGAGCAACTCGCACTGGCGCGCACCGAACTGCTTACGGTTACAGCAACCGTAATGGCAAACGGATTGGGCATATTGGGCATTTCCGTGCCGGACAGAATGTGACATCCACACCGGACAGAATGTGACATCCGCACCGGACAGAATGTGACATCCGTGCAAAATGCAACGCCTGGACAACCTAAGGCGCACGCAGCCGCGAGATCCGCATGACCCCGGCTCTTCGTGAATCTGCCAGATCGAAACCGGCTGACTGGAAAAGAACATCCGCATCCTTTTCATCCGGAATCCACACACCGCCCGGCGACAGCATTCTGGTGAGCAGCGCCGGGCTGCCGGTACGGACAAGATGCATGATAACGGCCGTTGCGCCTTTTTTCAGGACCCGTGCAAGTTCGGAAAGAACCTGCTCCGGCTCGGACAGCTCGTTCAGGGTGCCTCCCATAACGGCACCGTCCATGCTGTTTGCAGGGAGAGGAAGCGCCGCGGCATCACACTGCAGGTACACCACACGCGCATCAGATCGGGTTTTCATCCTGGCCCTTTCCAGCATTGGCAGGGAATAATCCACCAGAATCATGCCCGACTCCTGCTCTCGTTCCAGCACCGCCCGGGAATAGACACCTGTGGAACAACCCAGATCCAGATAGCTTGCGCCACGTACCGGCTTCAGCATTTCCGTGACAATGTCACACTCCTCCCGGAGCGACCAAGCACCTCGTGTAAGGATGCCGGTTGAATATTTGCGCCAAAGCGGTTCATAGACCAATGCCGTCACCCTCCAAAGATTGCTTCTCTCTGCCATGGAGACGGGACGGAACCGCAACGGCACACCTTGTCCCCCCCTGATTTGCTGTCTGCGCAGTGACGGCCGCATTCTCCCTGTCTGACAATGGACGATCCGGCCCGGCTTCAGCAATAACTCTTCTGGTTTGAGACTTTGGCCGTCCGCAGGAATCCCGTCCATGCCACGATTACCATCCGGCATGGTGATTTCACCCTTTCCAGGTTCCCTGGCCGCCTGACCGTGATTTATCCAGACGCATACGCGACCATTCATACGCCTCGCTGAGAGAACGGGCCGTCTTGTGCTTGAAACGCCGTTTCCCCCGCGTCAGCGACTTGGCCATCCATATTACGGAGGAGAGATATGCTTTCATCATGGGCGACGATACAACAGCAGCGGTACCCGCAAGCTGATGCATGTCCGCCTCCATAAGCCATGCTATGAGCCGATTTCGCGCATCCTGGGGCAGATGGTGGATCTCTCTGAGATCCATGACGAAACAAAAATCCTCATCCCGGGACTGATACTCCTCCAGCCTTTTCAGAAAATCCGAGATGTCCTTCAGTGTCTCGCCTCCGGACAGCGTGATGATCACAATCGGCCACCGGTTTTCATCAATATAAATCTGTGCCATATAGCAGTTTTTTGCAGTCCTCTTCGTTGTCGTGGCTGATTTTCCTACAGTTTGTAATTGTGCAGCAATTACTTGTTTCAGCTATTGCACCAGGGTGTTTTCAATAACATTCACTAACCGAAACCCCTCGGAAATTGATTGTCGTTTTACCGTTGCCGGGTCATTTTTTCCGTGTTCTTTTTTTTCGACCCCTACAACGCACGCACAGTACTTTGATTGCTTTAAACTAAGATACACTTTTTTGAATTACCAAAGAAACCGGAGCACCTTTTTCCACCCCGAGCATATGTTCTGCATTTCCCTTGTTTATGGCGATTTCAAGCATGCCCGAACTGCCGATCAGCGCTACCGCTTCCCCATCGGGCACTTCAGAAAATGATACGGAAATATGCTTGAGGATGGTATTCCCGACATAGATCTTGAACGCCGAGTGCCCCTCATATTTCCGGATAAAGGACTCCGGGATATTCGTGATCAGGTTCCCGTACCGGTCGATGTGCATCACCCAGCCCTGGACTCCCTCCTCATCAGCGATCGGTTTGGCCCAGCGATACGTCGTCAGTTCCTTCAACTCACGGCCAAACTGCTCCGGGGCCTCTCCTCTGCTGAGCCACGCCGCAACCGGGGCAAAAATATCACGGCCGTGAAACGTCGGCGAAACGACCTCCCGCCAAAAGCGCTTGCTGGACAGTTCGAAAACCCGGTGCTCCTGGCTCTCAACCACCAAAGAGAACAAACCGTTGTTCGGCCCCACAAAAAGCTGATCCCGCACCTGAACCAACACGGGGCGCCGACTGCTTCCTACACCCGGATCTATGACAGCCAGATGGATCGTACCCGGCGGATACAGAAACGCCGTGTTTTTGAGCACCCATGCCCCGGCCATAATATCCTGCGGAGGCAGGCCATGTGAGATATCTACCAGCCGCACATCGGGGGAAATGCCCAGAATCACCGCCTTCATAGCACTCACATAGTAATCCTGACTCCCGAAATCGCTCGTAAGTGTTATGATACCGGACGGAGAAGGCATGATGGCATCAACCGTAGGTGTTCAGCATGACAGGCATCACCAGCATAAGCATCTCCTCCTCGTCATCCTGCACGGAGGGACGCACAATACCAGCCCGGTTCGGAGTGGAAAACTCGAACACCACCTCGGGATCATCAATATTGCTGAGTACATCCATCAGGTAACGGGCATTGAAGCCAATTTCCATGGGCTCGTCAGAATATTCGGAAGGAATGCTCTCCTTGGCCTCACTGCTCATGTCCAGATCTTCTGCCGAAATCACGATTTCATCCGGCTTGAGCTCCAATCGTATCTGACGCGTTGTGGAACTGGAAAAAACCGATACCCGCCTGACGGTTGCCAGCATCTGATCCCGATTGATCTTGAGCGTCTTGTCATTCTCCCTCGGAATGACCGACTCGTAACGCGGATACTGCTCGTTGATCAGCCGGGTGATAACCTGCGTGTTGCCGGACTGGAAACTCACATGGTCCACCGTCACAACCATCTCGCATGCCGCATCATCCAGCGCCTTGCCAACGAGCGTGAGCGCTTTTTCCGGCACAATGAACGATATGGGGCTGGACGAGGAGATGTCCTTGCGGACCAGGCGCACCAGACGATGGCCATCCGTGGCCACCACGCGGCTTTCCTCCTCACCGATATCAAAAAAGACACCCATCATGGCTGGACGCAGATCGTCACTCGAAACGGCAAAACTGGTCTTCTTGATGGCATTCTTGAGACTTTCCGTATCCGTTTTGATCTGTTTCCCATTCTCAAGCAACGGCATGTCCGGGAAGTCTTCGGCTTTCTCTCCGGCCAATTTGTAGGTCCCCTTATCCGTCCGGAACCGGACCTGGGCGCGTTCATCCACTTCAAATGTGACCGGAATATCCGGAAGCTGTCTCAGTGTTTCCAGGAGCCTGCGGGCCGGAACAGCAACGGCACCCTGGGTTTCCACATCCGCACCCACATATTCAATGATGCTCACCTCCAGATCCGATGCACTCAATTTGATCCGGCTGTCCTCCGTTTCAAATAATACGGTCTCAAGGATCGGAAGAGTCGCCTTGTTGGGAACGGCGCCGATAACCGCCGACAAACTTTTTACCAGTTCACCGCTTGTGACATTGAATTTCATAGAATTACCTGATGATTGGGAATGGTTTGTTTCTGACTTTTTGTGCAAAAGGTAAAGTACAAAAATATGGATTCTATTCTAAACAATAGTCGCACCCGATGCAATACCAAAAGCGGCTGAATCAAGGTATCACATCCGCTATCCCGTATCGGATTCCTCCATTTGCCCGATTATCTGCCCGGTGCTGTTTCATTGCTCCCCTTTTTTTATCTTGCCAAGACTAACCGGCAATTGACCCGCGTTACCATTGGGTCGGCTACCCTGCACCAGACCGTCTTCAGACCGTATCTTGCAACTCCATGATTATCCGAGGTTTTTACACATTCCTGATCCTTGCTGCACTGCTCATTTCCACCTCAAACGGACAGGCGTTTGAAGAAGCGAAATACGGCGGCGATTTTCTCTCCGTGGGAGGCGGCGCCAGACCCCTCGGCATGGGCAGCGCGTACACAGCCGTCACCCGGGATGTACTTTCCGGATACTGGAACCCTGCCGGACTCTCAGGGGTGCCCAACTGGCAGTTCGCCTATATGCACTCCGAACGGTTTGCCGGTGTGGTTGGATATGACTACGGAGCCGTCGCCATGCCCGTCGAAGGATCCGGCGGCGTATTTGCCCTCAGCTTTATCCGCCAGGGTGTGGATGGCATCAAAAACACACTCCACGCCTGGGATCCCGAACAAAACCGGCCGAAATCCGATCCGACCAGCTATATGCGCGAATTCAGCGCATCTGACATGGCCCTGTTCCTGTCCTATGCCAATACCCTCACCGGAAACTGGCACTGGGGCGTATCGGCCAAAGTGATCCACTCCCGGCTCGGACCCTTTGCCAATGCCTGGGGCTACAGCCTGGATGCCGGCCTCCAGCACCGCGGCGAACGGTATCAGTTCGGAATCAACCTGGTCGATTTCACCACACTTATGAAATTCTGGTCCGTTGACCAGAACGAACTTGCCGCCCTACAGGACTTCATCAACCCCGAGACCGGTAAACCCGAAACCCTCCCGGAAGGCACCAACGAGTATGTCAAACCCTCCCTGCGTATCGGGGCCGGACGTTTTTTCGATTTCGGTGACTTCAGCCTGCTCGCCGCCTTTGACACCCACATGCGGTTCGAAGGCCGGCGAACCTACTATCTGAATGCGGGCGACATCAGCTTTGAACCGAATATCGGTGCCGAACTGGGATACAAGGAACTTGTTTTTATTCGCGCCGGCATAACCGACGTGCACCTGGATGACCGGAACAACATGTTCGTCTCCCCCACTCTCGGAACCGGACTAAAAATTGGCGCTTTCATGGTGGATTACGGCTTCAGCAGCTTCGCCGGTATCGCCTCGGACCTTGGTTTCACCCACCGGATTTCCCTTCAGCTGACACTGTGAAAACAGCACCCCGCACAAAAGACGCACACACACCGCCGACCGTCATTATTACGGGTCCGACCGCCACCGGAAAAACCGATCTTTCACTGACCCTGGCCCGTCATTTTGACGCACCCGTAATCTCGGCAGACGCCCGCCAGTGCTATAAATACCTTGATATCGGTACCGGGAAAGTCCCGAAAACGGTCCGTGACGAAATCCCCCACTATCACATAGACACGCTCTATCCCGACGAAACGTTCACGGCTGCCGACTTCGCCGACCGGTACCGGGAATGGAGCCGCTCCATTCATGAACAGGGCAAACCCGTGATCGTCGCTGGCGGCAGCACGCTCTACATCGAGTCGCTCATCCGTCCGCTCGACCCGCTTCCTCCCAAAAACGATGCCAATATCCGTGAACTGGAGCATCGTGCGGAACGTGATGGACTGCAATCCATCCGGAAGAAACTGCAGGAAGTGGATCCAACCTACCTTGAGCGTATAGACGGACCCAATCCGCACCGCATGTTCCGGGCACTGGATGTCTGGATGCAGACCGGACAGCCCTTCAGCAGTTTTCACCGCAACCGTCCGCTCCGCACACCTGATAACACGCTGCTTGTCTGCCTGCATCGTGACCGGAACGAGCTTCATGACCGCATCAGCAAACGGGTCGATGGCATGTTCGCAGAGGGACTCGTGGATGAGGTCCGGAACATCCTGGATATGGGATATCACCCCGGGCTGCAGTCGCTGCGTACGGTTGGCTATCGGGAAGTCATTGCCCACTTGCACAGTGACCTTTCAGAAAACGCCATGATCGCGCAGATCAAGACCAACACCCGGAGATACGCACGGCGACAGCTTACCTGGTTCCGCCGCTGGGAGGGTGTCACCCGAATGGATCAAACCGGGCAATCCGAAACAAATCTTGCCAGTCGCGTATGCAGCATGGCAGAACAACTGGCAGCTGAAACCTGAATGCTGTACCTTTGGAAGATTCCATAACCCTTACTCAATCCATTCAACCACTTCAACCACTTCAACCACTTCAACCACTTCAATCCATTCAACCACTTCAATCCATTCAATCCTTTCAACCCATTCAACCCATTCAACCCATTCAACCATGCAGGTAGATATCATCATCACCCTTCGGGAATCCATTCTGGATCCAAAGGGAAAAGCTTCCCATCACGCACTTGAAAACCTGGGCTTCAAGGAAATATCGGCTGTCCGCATCGGAAAATTCATCCAGCTTGAAGTGGATACCGATGACCCCGCAGAGGCACGTGAGCTTGCCGCCGCCGCGTGTGAAAAACTCCTGGCCAACACGGTCATGGAAAACTACGAGATCCGTTTACCAGATACCTCCACAACCTGAG
>RECX01000140.1 GCA_007693825.1 Balneolaceae bacterium | reverse complement strand
TTCCCGCTTCTCGATGGGGTGATACAAAGCGCTTTGGTAGCTGCCATCCGGTGCATGGATTTTGATGAAAAAGTCTTTTGTGGATGCGGTGTAGATCCGGTTGTCCGGGCCAATCTGGAACAAGCCCCGATTGCCCACCGGCGAGGGGATGAATCTGTCCGTACCCGGCTGAGGCAGCGTTTCTATCAGCAGGAGGGATAGCAAGCGATCCGACACCAGGTTGCCGTCCCTGTCAAACCGGTAGAAGTGGAGCGAAGGTGCTGCCGGGTTGCTGTGTTGGAAGCCGATGAGAAAGGACTGATCGTCATCCACCCTGAACGTAAGGGGAAAGGGGGGGATGACATTTTCCTGATGCGGCAGGGTGTGTATGTCGAGAAGTATCATCCCGTCAGGCTCCAGCGAAGTGGTTGAAAAGCGCTGGATGCGAATCTGGCCGAAGTCCAGGGCATAAAGGGTGTTGTCCGCTACCTGGAGGTCAAATACAGACATCAGGTCACCAGGTCCGGTGCCATGTTGGCCAATGCTCTTCCGGTAATTGCCTTCCGGGTCAAACAAGTGGATTTTGTCGCCCCCGCTGATGTAGATGTTGCGTTGCTCGTCGGTTGCCAGGGCATAAATGTGATCAATGAGCATGTCCCCGTCCGGACCGATTTCCCACATTTCCTGCAGCCGGACCGTTTTCGCGGGAGTGGCATCCGCCGGGATCATCGTCACATGGTCGAATTCAGCAAGGTGATCCGGGAGTTCCGCATCGGGCTGGCCGGTGCAGGCCGGCAGGAATGCAAAAAGACAGAGCATTACATATGCATTCCTGTACAGCATATCAAAGCCCTGTGTCGTAAAGCGCGACTCGCCGGAGCTCGTCCTCGCCCGTCTTGACGCCGTGAAGCACGCCATCCCGCACAAAATGGACGAACATGTTGGGGTACAGCCGGAAGGAGGCGACAAGCTCACTGTCCTGGTTCAGGATAATCCAGCGGTCCTCATCGGTATCCTCCTCAATATTTCCGAGGTTGACCCAGATCCGCTCATCTTCATCGACCACAAAGTTGGTGAAAGCGTGCCGGGTTTCCGGAACGTGATTACGTAATGTGCTCCAGATCTCTTCCGGCATGTTCTCGGATAATCTCCGGGTGTCTTCACGTGTCACCCGGGGTGGTTCCACATCGAACCGGATGGTGTTTATTGCTTCGCCCCGGATGTCAAACCTGGTAATGACGAGGCTGTCGTTCCATCCGTAGTAGAAGTAGTCGTCAGGCGTGAGTCGGTAGTGACTGCGCCGGGGGAGCGGTCTGGATATCTGAAACGAATTGCCCTGGAACATGACGCTAACTCTCTCCGGAAGCGGCAGGGTCAGCAGATCAGGTTCCAAAACGTTGCCTTCACGGTCCAGCAGCGCGATTTGTCCGGTATAGGCCTGATGGTCGACACTCTCCACCACGTAATAGTTCTGCGATTTCAGAACGCCTCTCGGAATCCGCTCGTTGGTCATCTCAATATCGAGATAGTGGTCAAATCGCATGCCCTCACCGGACTCGTTTCTCACGAAACGTCCAAGCCGTGCATTGTCGAAGTCGTAGGCATAAAGCGTATCTCTGGCGACAAACATATTCGTGACGCGGGAGAATTCTCCGGGACCGCGGCCTTCGCGCCCGATAGTCTCCACAAGATTGCCGTCGCGATCAAAATGTTTGATGTGGATCAGCTGATGGTCATTCACAAAAAAATGTCCGCGGGAATCCGAAGCAATGGCCCCGAGTTGCCCGAAAATCATTTCCTCATCCTCTTCGATGATCATCGCAAGCTCCGGTGTGACTTCAATCGACCGGTATTGTTCCAGCAGCTTTTCACTGCGGTCAACCTCCGGGCTGCAACCGGTCCCGGATAAACTTGCAAGCATCACGGCGAAGGCGAGCAGCAGAGGCGGCGCGAGGCCTCCCGTGCCGGCTGCTTCTCCCATTCCAATATCAGTTCCGGTACCTTGAATTATCCGGGTAACAGGTTTTGATTTCATAAGCGTGGTTTTCAGTAGACTGCATCAACTCCGCAGCCGATTTCAGTTTGATGATTGTAATTCCGGCACATTACCACTTTTTTTAAATAAAATGAATTGTTCAGGCTGATTTGGATATCCTGCGACCAAGAGGTATGGAAAGACACAGTCATACCATCAAATACGCAACGAAGTATTTGAATACATTGCAGTATTTTACAATCGGCTGCGCCCACATTCGTGGATGGATGGCAGAAGTCCGGAAAAATTTTGAAATCAAACATCAACCCTTAAACAAATGTGCTTTACCAGGTTTTCTGTTTTTGGGTTCCACTCCAGGAACCGGCCTGCAGAGGATCAATCGGTACCGTTTTGAGTGGAACTAAGATTAAATGATGCGGTAATCCGTTTAATTTACAAGGTCGGGAATTGCTTAATGGCGTTTTGTGTGAAATTGTCTACTGGCCTGAAATTCTTTATTTTTGCATCATGACAATTGAACAAAAGAAAATAGCGCTTATTAAGTGGATAGCAACTCTTGAGGATGAGGCTGTCCTTGATCAAATGGCAGGATTCAAGAGAGCTACCATGGACGAACTTCCGGACGGAATTCTCCAAATGCTAAAAATGGCAGAAGCTGAACCAGAAGAAAATCTCGTAAAACATTTAAGTACTAAAGATTTTCTGAAAATGAAATGAAAGAAAGTCAGTCAATATTTCCCTTGGAATCCACCCTGAATATGGCGCGTGCAGATAAGTCGTAAAGGTAAACGAGATCCTGAATGGAATGTGCACTTAGCCTATGGCACCAATCTTCAATCGCATTTCTTCTATCACATTTTTTGGGAAGTACCGCACTATATGGCCCGCTCCGTGTGAAGCGATTCCCACGAAGTGAAATGGGTGGCACAGTATCACCGAAAAAGCCAAATAGTCAAAAACGGTTATGTTTCATACTTACTTGAGTGTGACAGAGAAACAGACTTAAGAGTAGTTTTGAGGTACCGGATTGAATAGTCTATAACGGCCAATCTGCTGAATAGATCTCACCGTCCCGTTGATTTAAAAACCAGGCACGAGAATCTTCCGGTGAAATGGTGAATGTGTTGAAACGACCAATCAGATCATTTTCAATGCCTTGATATATAATTTCAGCAAGGTTCTCTCCGTCATCCGACACCCAGATTACCGTTGCCTTGTTTTTTTCAAGTGTGTTTAAAAGGACAGCCACTCCTTCTTCATTGGCATCCATGGCTTTGGCATAATTATACAAATGAAGTGCAGGTTCACCGGATCGAACACTTTCCCTGTTCTCATCAGCAAAATGGCTGAGCATCCCTTCCTGAACAGGGTGCTTTATATTCATTTCCCAGATCAACTCACCTGAATGAGAATATTTTTCCAATATTCCTGTGGTTTGCTGAAATGCATAAATTCCATTTGAACTGTGGCTCAGCATCATGAAATTCGCAAAGATTTCCGGGATTTCACCACGTAAATGAGATTGTTGAATTTCATCCCTGTCATAGCTTTCAACAAAATCACCGACGGCACTTCCCAGAAATAACAAGCTGTCATTTTTGATATCGGCTTTCGCAAACAATGAATTGTTTCTTCCCCTGGATGGAATAAGCAAAAGATGCGGGCTTATGGCTTCCACTGTAAGTGGAATATTGGGTGGAAATCCTTCGGGATTAACCGGATTTGCATCAACGGATATGTCTGAAACCGGATCGCCATTAAAGTCATAGGTAATAAACTTGAATCCGTTAAAATCATAAATCAAATACCGGTCTTCAAATTTCCAAAAACCGGATAACGATTGAAACTCCCCGGGCCCCCTGCCTTTACTGCCGAATGAAAAAAGTTTCTCCCCATCCATGTCTACTTTGGTTACTCTGTCAAAAGAATTATCGGTGAAATACAATGCTCCGGTTTCGGCTTTTAT
>RECX01000124.1 GCA_007693825.1 Balneolaceae bacterium | reverse complement strand
AGCCGATGACCGACAGCCAGGGGGCAATCTGCCGAAGCATTCCGGAAAAGCGGCTTTCCGTAGTGTTGGGACTTCGGGCTGAATCCCGGGGACTGTCACCCAATTACGTGATGGAATTGGCTGTGGAGTGCTTAAGGTTCTAATTCCAGGACCGCATCATCAGCACCTGCTGCCCATCCTCAATGATCGGTGACACAATCCTGCTCCAAAAGGTGTGCCGTTAGTAATCCGGCATTGTATTTGCATTTTGTTTACTGGTTTGCAACTGACAGAAACTGTCCGGCCAGCCGGAAAGATTTCACCATGGATTGAAGCTTTGAGGGGAGCTGATTTCTGGGTGGTGTCCCGGCGGCCGGCCTTTTTTCTGCCAATTGCACACCATCTGACGGTTTGAACAACGATGTTCGGCCGGCTCATGTTCTTTTATTCCTTATTAACCTGAAGAGGTGCAGACGTCAGGAAGCCATCGCGAGGTACCGTATACGGCCCATTAAGGCCGTGAAGCCGGAGACCGATGGTCAGGGGGCGTTTGCCGAAGTATTGCGGGATTACGGTATTCCACAATACTGGGTCCAGTGGTTGAAGCCCTGGGACTGTCACGATAGCTCACAATTGTGGGTATCGTGGAGCGCTTTAGGAAGTGAATCCCGTCTGTAACAGCGATTCGCCATCCGCCTGCCTCTGCGATATCGCCAAGTGATCTTGAAAGCCTCCTCTCAGGTTGTTTCAACCCTGAACCATAATTAGATCACACCCTTTATGAAATTAGCTCTGCTTGGCAACGGAAAGACAGGCCGGCATGCATACAGCCTGGCTGCAGCAACTCCCGGAATCACGGTAACCGTCTTTGACCGCAATCGTCCGCCGGACCGGAACGCACTGTCGGGACATGCTGCCGTCATCAGTTTTTTACCCGGACCGGCTTTTCTTACCTATATCCCCGAGCTGGTTGCCAGCCGCCTTCCCGTTGTGACCGGATCTACCGGATTCGAGTGGCCGGACGGAAGGGCTACGTTTTCGGAAATGCTTTCCGGGAAAGGATTGCAGTGGGTACATGCAAGTAATTTCAGCCTTGGGATGTGCCTCATCCACGAAATGATCCAGACATTGAGCATGGTCGGCACACTCTACGATGAGTATGCGTTTTCCATCCATGAAATCCATCATAAGGATAAAATGGATGCACCCAGTGGCACGGCACTGGCATGGAGTCAGTGGCTGGGTGTGCAGGCGGATATCACATCTGAGCGCACCGGGGATGTCATAGGCGAGCACACCTTGACACTTGCCACACCTTTCGAACGGATCCAGCTCCACCATTCGGCACGCGACCGGAAATTGTTTGCGTCCGGGGCCTTGTGGACGGTCCGGCAGGTGCTTTACGGCCATTTGCTGCCGGGGCCCGGCCTGTATGATTTCCAGGATCTGGTACTCCGGAACATCACAAATCAAAACACCGGTCAGCAAAACGATTTGCGGCAGGGCAGCCCAAATACGCCAGGATGCTCCGGAAGCGATTGAACAACCTGATTGCGACCCGACAGTCAAAATTTTGAAAAAAAAAACCAAACCAGAACAATCAAAATGACAAACGATATGACATACCAACACATCAATCAACCTGTCTGGACTGCCATGATCACGCCGCTGACGGCAACCGGTCAGCCGGACCTGGCCAGCTTCGAGCAGCTTCTCCGCGAACAGGAGGAGGCCGGCAACGGCGTGCTGATTCTCGGAAGCACAGGGGAGGCCCTGAACATGTCGCCGGAGGAGCGGCGGCTGATCGTGGAGTTCACTACCTCACTGAACCTGCGCGTGCCCGTGATGGCCGGGGTGGGCGGTCACCATCTGCCGGATGTGATTTCCTGGCTCAGCTATCTGGAGACGCGCGCCATTGACGCCTACCTGATGGTCACACCGCTGTACGCCAAGCCCGGCAGGGAGGGGCAGTTCCACTGGTTCTCGACACTGATGGATTTCGTCAGCCGTCCGGTGATGCTGTACAACATCCCCGGCCGCACCGGCACCGCACTTAATCTGGAAACCGTGCAGCGGTTGCGGGACCACCGCAATTTCTGGGCCATCAAGGAGGCCAGCGGTTCGGTATCGGATTACCGGGCATACCTTCGGTCGTCCAACGGCGCCGTGATGTACAGCGGCGACGATGTGATGCTGCCGGATTTTGCCGTTCATGGCGCCGCGGGCGTGGTTTCGGTGGCCGCGAACGTCTGGCCCCGGGCAACCCGCCTTTACACTGAGCTGGCGCTTGCCGGTTTTCTGACGCAGGAAGACGTGACCCTGTGGAAGCGTGCAGCCGGATCGCTTTTTGTGGCATCCAACCCTGTGCCCGCCAAAGCCGTACTGGCTGCAGAAGGCCGTATCCGCACACCAGAGGTCAAACTGCCGCTGCACAGGAACGACATGACATCGCTGGAGCTGGTCAGCACCTGTTCCGCCGAAATCCGGAACTGGTACAATGCGCGCGACAAGGAAAGCATCCACGTACATGCCGATGCGCGATCCGGCAGGCAGGAATAAAGAAAACCAGGAATAAAGAAAACATTATTGCAAACAACAAATAAACACACCATGGACCGTAGAAACAGTACTTTTTCAAGAAATCAGGAAGCAGGTAATCAGAAGGCAGGTAATCAGGAAACAATGGACCAGCAAACAATGGATCAGGATAGGAACAAAACCGGATGGGAAAAGACCCTGCGCGATCTGGAAAGCGGAAAAGTACGCAGCGCCGTGAAGAAGAACGGACGCTGGGAGGCGAACATCACGGTCAAGGAGGCCATCCTTGAGGCATTCCGGGCCGGTGTAATGACCGAATACGAAATGTTTGTCGACAAACACAACCTTCTGCCGCAGAAGTTTACGCTGAATCGAAATGTGCGTGTGGTTCCGGGCGGCACCTCGGTGCGCTGCGGCGCGTTCATAGCCCCCGGTGTGATCATCATGCCGCCGTCCTATGTCAATATCGGCGCTTTTGTGGATGAACACACCATGATCGACTCCCATGTGCTGGTCGGATCCTGCGCACAGATCGGCAAACGGGTGCATCTTTCGGCCGGTGTGCAGATCGGCGGGGTCCTGGAGCCGGTCAGCGAGTCGCCCGTAATAGTCGAAGACGATGCATTTGTGGGAGCCGGTTCGGTGCTGGTGGAAGGCGTTCAGGTCTCCCGGCGCGCCGTCATCGCCCCCGGTGTAAAACTGTCGCGCGGCGTGCCGGTATATGACTGCGTAAACGAACGGCGCCTGGAGCAGGGCGAACCGATTCCGGAGGATGCCGTGGTCGTTCCCGGAAGCCGGCCTGTTTCGGAGCGGCTGGGATGGGCGCGGCAGAACGGCCTGCAGGTTGCCTGCGCACTCATCATCAAGTACCGCGATGCCAAGAGCAATGCTTCACTGGAACTGGAGGACGCCCTGAGATGAATTTTGAAAACAAGCCGATTGATAAGGATACCCCGTCTGCACAGGACACCACACCCGGACAGAAGATCCCACCCGGGCAGGACACCCCGCCCGGGCAGGACATCCCGTCTGAGAAGAACAACCCACCTGGACATGACTCCGTCATCCGTCCGGCCGCACGCATGGAATTGCTTCCGGAGTACGTATTCGGACGGCTCAACGCCGAAAAACAGCGCCGCCGTGCCGCGGGCATCGATATCATCGATTTCGGCATGGGCAATCCCGACATGCCGGCATCGTCCAATACCGTGGACAAGATCCACCAGGTCCTCGATGACGAAAAGGCCCACCGCTACTCCCGCGCCATCGGCATCCCCCATCTGCTGCGCGCCGTGGCCGATCACTACAAGTCCGGCTACGGGGTGGACCTGGACTCCGAAACCGAGATCATCACCACCATTGGCAGCAAGGAGGGGTTGTCGCATCTTTCGCTGGCGCTGCTGGGACCGGGCGACCGCTGCGTGGT
>RECX01000034.1 GCA_007693825.1 Balneolaceae bacterium | reverse complement strand
CAATACGGGTTTCGTGAAGCAGCTGCTTGCCAAAAAGAAACGGGGAGTTGGCTGCTGCTGCCAGGACCGGAGCGGTGACAAGCTGCGCGATGTTGTGCAGCCGTGCGAAATCATCCTGGGAAACCTGGAAGTGGACCTGGAAGCTGGTGTTGCACGACTCCATCATCACCGAGTCGTGTTTGACATGCAATTCGTCGGCCCCCTTGATCTTCAGCTCGTGCTCGGTGCCGCGCATCCGTTTCAGTGCGTCATTCAGCATGTAATAACGGGCCATCGGTGTCAGGTTTTCCATGCCGAGGTCCGATTTGCGGATCGTGGAAAGGATGCCCATGAGGATGATGTCGCCCTCATGCTTTTCTGCCGCCTCGCGCAGCTTGCTGATGCCGTTGTTCAGCTGCTGCTCCAGTTCATGCAGGCAGCGTCCGCTAAAGGTCAGCGGTTCCAGGTTGAACTCCAGGTTGAAGCGGGCCAGTTCGTAGGTGAACCTGGGATCGTCGATATCCTCAACGATTTTTGTGTTGATGGGATGGGGCTGGCTTGCCCGGTCAATGATGAAGACCTCCTGTTCCGCTCCGATGCGCTTGGTGTCACGCTCGAACATATCGTCGGCAAGCATCTGTTCCAGGGCTTTCATGTCACGGATCAGATACTTGGTGAAAGCACGGAGTTTTTCCGGCTGATGGGCATTGGATGGATTTTCCATGGATCCGGTGTAAGTGGATGGATGCCGTTGCGGTGTGAAACAGGTGATTTTAGCAGAAACTGCGCCGCTCAGAGCACGTCGTGTTCCTTGCCGATCGGGTCATCCATTTTCGGATTGATACTGAGAACAGCTGTTTTCACCAGCCGCAGGACGTTTGCGGCGGTGCTTCCCAGTCGCAGGTACTTCAGACCGGAGTGCCCCAGTGTGGACATGACCACAAGACTGTACTTCTTCTGGCTGGTCAGGTGCACGATGGCTTCATGTATCGAGGATTTGACAGGGAGTGCTTCGGCTGTAACCTTGTCCCGGATATCCTCCAGGTGCTCTTGCACCCACGCATCCAGCCGCTCCTGCTTTGCGGCGATCTGATCATCGAACGCACTGACCTTGTCAAATTGCGAGAGGTTCACCAGATGTACGAGATGGATCTGCGCATAGGTTTTCTTCACGATGGCACGGGCATAGTCGAACGCTTCAAGAGAGTTGTCGGAGAAATCGGTGGTGAGAAGAATATCTGACAACGGTTTGATTTTGGAGTCTTTTTCCAAAAGCAGCACCGGCGCTTTGCTGAAACGTACGACACGCTCCGTGACCGAACCCAGAAACAGGCGGGAAAAACCGGAACGGCCGTGAGACGTCATGACCACGAGATCGGCATCCTCCGACTCTTCCACAATGATTTTCCATGGTTTGCCCTTGCGGACCACCACGGGTTCCACATTGTCCTCATCCGCATACTCAAGTACTTTTGATTCCAACTCTTTTTCCAGCTCGGATATCTGCCGGGTCGACTTCGGGGTGACCGGAAAACTGCCGCTTTCTTTCTCCGGCTGATATACGTGCAGGGGAAGGATCGTGCCGTCGAGGACATCCGCCAGGTAATTGGCCGATTCAAAAGCGATCAGGCTGAGATCGGAAAGGTCGGTCGGGACAAGAATTCTCGGGTTTTCCATAAAAATTTGAAATCGCTGGTTTGCAGGGTTGTTCTGGTTGTGAATGTGTATTGCCGCAAATAACAGATTTTTTTGGGATAAATCCAATCTGTTTGGAAAGTAGCGTCACACTGTCCGTGAGTAGCGGGCTTTTTTTTCCGGATCGGCATAGTAGGCATCGAACGAAGTGGCGATGTTTCGGAGGAACATCCTTCCGGTGTCCGTGACCCTCAGTCCGTTGCCGGTCCATGAAAGGAGGCCGTCGGCGGCCATGTCTTCGAGCGGTTCCATGGCGTCGGCGAAGTAGGAGCTGGCGTCAATATCCCATTGCTTGCCTATGAGGCCGAAATCGAGTTCCAGGTCGCACATAAGGCGCATGATGGTGTGCCGTCGGATGCGGTCGTCGTCCGTGAGATAATACTGGCGGTGCCAGGGCTCCTCCCGGTTGTCGATGCGCCGGTGGTACTCGTCCAGATCCTTGACGGTCTGGAGGTAGCCGTCGCCTATCTGTGAGATGGATGACATGCCGAAACCGTAAATGTCGGTGTCGGCGCGTGTGCTGTATCCCTGGAAATTGCGCTGAAGGGTACCATTTTGTTGCGCCAGGGAGAGTTCGTCACCGGTTTTGGCAAAATGATCCATGCCGATATACCGGTAGCCGG
This sequence comes from Balneolaceae bacterium, assembly GCA_007693825.1. Lineage (GTDB taxonomy): Bacteria > Bacteroidota > Rhodothermia > Balneolales > Natronogracilivirgulaceae > SKNL01. The sequence continues at coordinate 1,647 of RECX01000034.1, read as the reverse complement.
AGCCGGTGAGGTTGCCGATCATCATCTCCAGCATGGCAAATTTTTCGTGCGCATCGGGCATGGGCTGGCGGTCGAGCAGCTTTTGCGAGGGCATCATCCAGGGTACGTGTGCGTAGTGGAAGATGGCGAAGCGGTCCGGATCCAGTGTCTTGACGGCCGTGAGCGTCTCCTCGAAACGGTCGCGGGTCTGCAGCGGAAGGCCGTAGATCAGGTCTGTGTTGATGTTTTTTATGCCGGCGTCCCGCAGCCAGCGGACCACACGTTCGTTGATTTCCATGGGCTGGATGCGGTTTATGGCTTTTTGCACATCCTCCCGGATATCCTGGATGCCGATGGAAGCCCGGTTGCAGCCGATTTCCGCCAGTGCGCGGACGTGCTCTTCGGTCATGCGTCGCGGGTCGATTTCCACGGCAAACTCCATGTCCTCTTCGAGCGGGAACAGGTCGCGTATCCGGCGGCCGGTCTCACGCAGCTCGGCGGGTGTCAGGAAAGTGGGGGTCCCGCCTCCGAAATGGACCTGGGCCAGCCGGTTGCCGGGATTCATGCGCTTTTTCATACCCTCCATTTCCGCGTAGAGCCGCTTCAGGTAGGCGGCGCTGTCCCCTTCCTGTCGGGTGATTACCTTGGTGCATCCGCAGTACCAGCACAGTGAAGCACAAAACGGGATATGGATGTAAAGCGAGAGCGGCCGCGCGACCGAGTTGCGTTCCCCGATGAGTTGCAGGGCGCGCTGCGGATCATCCAGTTCCCGAAAATGGGGAGCCGGCGGATAGGACGTGTAGCGCGGTGCCTGGCGGCTGTATTTGTTTACAAGGTCATGGCGGTGATCCATGGGCAATGCGGTATGCTTGAGCGGGACTTGTTACTGAAAAAGTGGAATTTACATGCTTACATAATACGAGTTTGTCCGATAATTATTTGAATATGCGGATACAACCGGATTCCGGGGATGAATTGCCCGGGTTTGTCCGATTTTTTCATTTTCCCTTAACATGCGGAGACGAAATTGGGCGCAAAGTCGTTTTTGTTGTAAAAGTATGATATTATACATAGTTGTAAGATGATGACTGTTCCGTTGGATGTGTGCAGATATTTGTGAAAGCGATTCCAAAAAAGATGCGGGACCTTGCGTCCATTTTTTGTATTTTTTTGATGCGACGTAAAGAACAAGCTGCTGACATCTTCCGGAATGTTGATTAATATGGGTTTTTTACAGAAAGCCAGGGAGTAGAAATTATGAGTATTTCAGAGCGAAGAAAACTGCATACAAAAGAACGGAAAAAATCGAGAGCAAATCTGCACAAATATTACATGATCAATCTGCAGATTGGTTTTATCGTCACCCTGATTCTGCTGATCACCCTGTTTCGGGTGAATCTTCAGGCGAGAGGTGAATTCGAAATTATCGAAGAGGAACAGGAAATCATCGAAATGGAAGAGATTATCCAGACCGAGCAGGAGATCACCCCTCCGCCTCCGCCGCGTCCGCCCTCTCCGGAACCGGTGCCCGATGATGAGATCGTTGAGGATCTCTTCTTTGACCTGGATACGGAAATCGACCTGGACGCTCCCATGGACTTGCCGCCTCCACCTCCACCGACCGATGACGAAGAAGAGGAGGAGCCCGAAGTGTTCACCATTGTTGAG
>RECX01000230.1 GCA_007693825.1 Balneolaceae bacterium | reverse complement strand
TTTTTTCCCCCAGGTATCCTTTTTCGTAGGCCTGGTCAATGGCATCCTGAAGTTTCAGAAGGAAAGGACGGTATTCCCCGCGGATATAGACGTAGATCACGTCAATCTGCATGGCATAGGCGGCGATGATCGCACCTTCGATAAACTGGTGGGGGTTGAACTCGAAAATTTTGCGGTCTTTGAACGTTCCGGGCTCGGATTCGTCCCCGTTGCATGCCAGATAGCGGGGTTTTCCGTCGGGTTCCGGCATGAACGACCATTTCAGGCCGGCATTGAAACCGGCACCGCCGCGACCCCGTATGTTTGCCGTCTTTACTTCATTGACGACATTGGCCGGACTCCATTTTTTCCGGTCTTTCAGAATCTTTTTGAGTGCCTGATAGCCGTTGTTTTTTTCGTAGACGGATATTTCGTGGAGATCCCGGATTGCGGGCACCAGCAGGGGTTGGTATGATTTCCAGTCGTTGCTCATTGCAGATTTCAGGATCCTTTTTCGTGTTGTGGCATGGGATTGGATTCGAAATCCGGCTGTTTGCCGGCCCGCAGATCTTCTATCAGTTTGTCCACTTTTTCACGCGTCAGGTGGTTGACAAATTTGTCATTGGTTACCTGAAGCATGGGGGCGTAACCGCAGGCGCCGAGGCATTCAACAGACTGCACGGAAAATTCACCGTCAGGTGTTGTTTCTCCGGCCCTGATCCCAAGCTTCTCTTCAATATAATGGAGCATATCGTATCCACCGGATACCTGGCAGCTCAGGCAGGTACATACATCCAGCACATTTTTACCCATGGGTTTTTCGTAATACTGGGTATAGAAAGAGACTACTCCGCGAATATGAGCCTCAGGAACGCCAAGTGTTTTGGATACCAGCTGCTGCACTGCCGGATCAGTGTGCCCGAACTTGTCCTGTGCATACCAGAGTACAGGCAGCACGGCCGATTGCTTGTCCGGATATTTTGCCGTCAGTTTTTCGATCTCTTTGAGATCTTTGGCATTGAATGTATAGGTTTCAGCCATAATTACTTGTCTGAGTCTCCCATTACCGGATCCAGTCCACCGATCACGACTACCGTATCGGCGACCATTTCACCGTCAAGAATGGTTTCCAGTCCCTGCAGATTGCTGAAGGACGGGGAGTTGATTTTAAGGCGCCAGGGATGTCCTGTTCCGTCACTTTGGATATAGAAACCGAGTTCTCCTTTGGGGGCTTCGATGGCATGATAGCATTCAGCGCCGGCAGGCGGGCAGATCCCGGTATCGGTCATCATGAAATCGTGGATGAGTCCTTCCATGGAGTAGTAGACTTCATCCTTGGACGGATAGCTCTTCTTGGCATCATCCACACGGATCGGTCCTTTTTTGGGCATTTTTTCGAAGCATTGCTCGATAATACGGACGGATTCAGCCATTTCCTCCATCCGGCAATAGTATCTTGCCAGGTTATCACCTTCCGTCCGGGTCGGGACCATGAAGTCCATCTGGTCGTAAAGCATGTACGGTTCGAAGGTGCGGATATCGTAGGCGATACCTGTCGCCCTCAGCGACGGTCCGGCCAGCCCGATGGCAATACCTTCTTCGTGTCCGATGGCGCCAACGCCATTGTTCCTGTCGACAAAGATCCTGTTGCGGTCGAGTATTTTGTGCCAGCCTTTGAGTTCATCCGGAAATTCCCGCAGAAACTTGCGGATTTTCTCCTCGGCAACCGGAGTAAAGTCGTTGTTCACGCCGCCGATCCGTGAATGTGAGACCGTGAACCGGTGTCCGGCCACCTCGTCGAAGATATCATAGAGTTTCTCCCTTTCCCGGAAAGTCCAGAGAAAAAACGAGAGCGCACCGGCATCCATGATCATGGTTCCCAGCCATAAAAGATGTGAGGAGATACGGGCCAACTCACAGCATATCATGCGGATATAAGTTGCCCGATCAGGAATTTCCATGTTTGCGATCTTTTCAACAGCAAGACAGAGTGCGACATTGTTGCTGTAGGGGGAAAGGTAGTCCATGCGATCGGTGTAAGGCATGAACTCCTGATAGGTTTTATTCTCTGCCATTTTTTCGATACCGCGATGCAGGTAGCCGGTATCGAGGCGGCATTTGGTGATCACTTCGCCGTCCAGTTCCATGAGTACACGGAGCACGCCGTGCGTTGCAGGATGCTGCGGGCCCATGTTGAGGGTCATGCGGGTAGCCAGCGGATCGCTCTGGTCGACTTCCACCGTTGCATGCTTGTCTTCAAGGCTTTTGTACAGTGCCTCCTGGTGTTCCCTGAAGTAGGTTGGTTTCTTTCGCGATATATTTGAATCAGGTTGGAACATATGGTGTGGCGTCAGTCGTGATCTGGGGTCGTATTGGGCATTTCGAGGGAGCCGGGCACTCCCAGCAGCGGAAATTCCTTCCGTAATGGATAGTATTTGAAATCCTCGGGCAGAAAGATCCTGCGCAGGTCGGGATGTCCTTCAAACCGGATGCCGAACATATCGAACACCTCCCGTTCGTTCCAGTTGGCACTTTTCCAGATATCGGTCACCGTTGGCAGAACCGGGTTTTCCTCTTCAACACGCACTTTCAGAAACAACCGCTGTCGGTTTCTGAGTGATATCAGATGGTAGATCACCTCGAACCGATCTTCCGATGTGAACCGGTCCGTCCCGATAATTTCATTCAGGTAGATGAAATGCAGGGTGTTTTTCAGGAAACGGCACGCGTCATGCAGGCGATCCCGTTTGATCCTGAGAAGGGGGTGGATGTATTCGAGATTCATTTCCAGCAGGTCTTCACCCATGAATTCACGGATATCCTGAAGAAGGTTGTCTCTGATTTCGATATTCATGTTTGGCGCCTAACTGTCAAGCTTTAAGGATTGCTGCTCCTTGATCTTGTCCTGGATCTTCAGGATCGCATTGATAATGGATTCGGGACGCGGCGGGCATCCGGAGATGTAATAGTCGACGGGAAGGAAGTTGTCCACTCCCTGCACCACGCCATAGCAGCGGTGCATTCCACCGGTTGATGCACAGGCACCCATGGCGATGCACCATTTCGGATCGGGCATCTGGTCCCACACCCGGCGAATGGCATGCGACATTTTGTAGGTACACCAGCCGGCCACGATCATAACGTCGCTCTGTCGGGGAGAGAAGCGGAATACTTCGGAACCGAAACGCGCTGCATCATACTTTGGTCCCGCAAATGCCATCATTTCAATGGCGCAGCATGCCAGGCCCATGGGCATGGGCCATACGGAATTCGCCCGGCCCCATTTGGTCAGCGCATCGACGGTAGTGGTGAAGTAGCCTTCACCCATCACACGGTCTAGACTCATAATTCAGTTCCAGGAGATTTGATAATTCTTTTCATCTGTTTAAATCATTTCGATTCATATGGTCAGAATGAACTCACATGAAAGGATGCAATCATGCTCCTTTGTGTCAGCCGGAAGCTGTCAGGTTCGGTTCAAGGCTTTTCCGGTCCTGCAGCGGTTCGGCAGACCAGTCAAAACTGCCCTTTTTCAATGTGTATACAAGACCAAGGAAAAGTATGAAAATAAATAGCATCATTGCCCAAAACGTTCCCTCTCCGAATTCCTGATAACGTACGGCCCAGGGATAGATGAAAATCACTTCCAGGTCGAAAACAATGAACTCCATGGCGATGATGTAAAAACTGACGGAATAGCGGTCGCGCGCCTGACCGATGGGATCCATCCCGCTTTCATACGCGCCCAGCTTGTTCGAGGCGGGCCTTCGCGGACCCAGCAGGCGGGACAAGACGATGAACGCCATGGCTGTAACTACCGCCAGGGCGATGAGCAGGAGAACAGGTATGTATTGTTCGAGCATTATTCCTTTGCAAGGATAAGTAAATGGCTGAATTTCGGCACTAAAATTACTTCCGATATGGGCTAATGTCAATCAAAACAGACAATCTGCCGGAGCATTTTGAAAAAAAGTGCTTTTCTGTACGAACTGGCTTCCCCCGGCAACGCTTTCCGGGTTTTGACTGTTTAAGAGAGTGAAAAAAATAGTTACCTTACACAAGAATACGGTCTGATATAGTTGTACACATGTCCGTTGCCATTAGCGAGTATCGGCATCATGGACGATTCAAAATAAAAACCCTCAAATCAACGAGCAGTTTTGAGCAAGATTCAAATGGATATCCTGGGACTTTCCACCAGTCCCAGCAGTGGCGGAGCTTATGCGCTGATTTTAAATGAAACGGATGGAAAGCGCAGGCTTCCCATTATCATAGGTACATTTGAAGCGCAGGCAATCGCCCTGGAGCTTGAGAATATCAAGCCGCCCAGACCCATGACCCACGATCTGATGCGCAACATCATCCAGAGTTTCAACACCTTTGTCAAGGAGATCTACATCAACGATCTGCGGGAAGGTACTTTCTACGCCCAGATCGTATATGACAACAACGGAGAAACCCTGACCCAGGATTCACGGCCAAGTGACGCCATTGCCCTGGCAATCCGCTTTAATGCACCTATCTTCGTTTCGGACCATATTGTAGAGGAAGCCGGTATTGAAACCGATCCGCAAATGGAGGAGCAGGAGGATAGCCCGCCCATGCCGGAAACACAAACTTCGGATGTACCCTCCGAAGAACCGGCAGCCCCTTCCAGCAAAGAGAGCCGTATCCGTATGCTGGAAAAAAGCCTGACGACAGCCATTGCGGAAGAAGATTATGAAAAAGCGGCAAAGATCAGGGATGAGTTGAACCGACTCAAAGAATGACGTCCACAAAGGAAAAGACATTGCATGTTGACCACCTTGATTTCAGGGAGCTGTCGTTTTCCCGGCTGTTCCGTGATTACCTGGCGGGTGCAGACACCATTTCAGGGTTCTACAGCCATCCACACACCTATGATTCCCTGAAAAAGGCCGTTACTTCATACAAGGTACGCAGTGACCGCACAGAGACGGCCCGCATCATTGCCGAATTCAATGAACCGTTCCTGCAGGGGCAATCTGTGGATGAGCTTGCCGGCATTCTTGCGCATAAGGACACGGTTACCATAACCACCGGACAGCAGCTCAGTCTTTTCGGAGGCCCGCTTTATACCGTATTCAAAACGATTTCGGTTATCCATCTTGCCCGGTCACTGAGCCGGGACACGGGAAGGAGGGTTGTCCCGGTCTTCTGGCTTGCCGATGAGGACCATGATTTTGAAGAGATTTCTGTCGCAAACGTTCCTGAGCGCAACAGCATCAGGAAGATCTCGCTGCCCTGCGAAACCTGCGCCCGGCACGCCGCCGGAACCCTTCGTGTGGACGAGGCCTTTGAAAACTTCCGCTCAGAGATCTATGAAGCGCTGAATCCCACGGATTTCCGCGAGCAACTGATTTCGATGCTGGATGATTCGTATGCGCCCGGACGCAGTTACCGTGAGGCGTTTGCCCTGCTCCTCTCAAAGCTTTTTTCACGCTATGGCCTTATATTCGCAGGCAGCAATGACCCGTTGGTGAAAAGGCATGTAACAGAGTGCATACGCACCGCTATTGGCAGGGCCGATGAGATCAGGGATGCGCTGGCAAGTCAAAGTGAACGCCTGGACAAGCATTATCATCAGCAGGTACAGATCACGGACAGCTTGCTGTTCTGGCATGATGACGAGCACGGCCGGGTCAGGCTGCAGCATGGTGACGGCCACTGGCAAACCGGGTCGGGGCTCTCACTGTCGACAGATGCGTTGCTTCAGAAGCTTGAAGAAACCCCCGAGCGGTTCTCTCCCAATGTGTTTCTTCGCCCGTTGATACAGGACGTCCTGCTGCCAAACGCTGCCTACATCGGCGGTCCGGCCGAAATTGCCTATTACGGGCAGATGAAGCCGGTGTATGAGCTGTTTGATATGAAAATGCCCTTTCTTGCCGCCCGTCTTTCCGCCACCCTGGTTGAACCGGCGATTCAGCGATTCCTGGAGGAACTGCCATTTGATTTTTCCGATTACACCAGGCGTTTTGAGGATCTGGAGCAACACTACCTGCGCTCGTTTGGCAATCCTGAACTGGATGACCATTTCGATACCTGGAAAAAACGGGTGGATGCGCTCACCGATGAAATGACCGGGCTCACAGGGATGGAAGACCCCGGCCTGCAGAAACATGCAAGAGCCATTTCCAAAGAATACAGCAAGTCCATAGACAAACTGAAAAAGAAGATGGTCAATGCCATCCGGCAAAAAGAGGAAGTACAGGTCAATCGTATCCGCAAGGTCAAACATGCCCTTTTTCCAAATGACCGGCTTCAGGAGCGGGAGGTTTCCCACATATATTATATGAACAAGTTCGGTGTGGATATTTGGGACCGGATCCTGCAGGAACTGGAAGAGCGGGACCAGGATCTGTTTGACAGGCATTTCCTGATCCATCTTTAGCAAGCGGGAGCCCGGAGTTGTGAAAAATCGCCAGGACATAAGAAAAGAGGCATTGTCCATTCGCAGGAAAATGGACTCCAGCGAACTTGAGCGTATTGGGTCGCTCATTGCCAATAACGTCCTGAAATCGGACTGGTACCGTGATGTGCGATGTGTCCACTGCTTTTACGGCGTTACGGCAAAAGGGGAGATCCCGACCGTCCGGATCATGGGGGATGCGCTCGCTTCTGGCAAGCTCCTTGTCATGCCGAGGGTTACCGACAATGACGGTGGGATGGAACATGTCAGGGTCACCGGATTGGAGCTTATGAAGCCGGGTTTATGGGGCATACCGGAGCCGCTGGGGGATGCAAGGGTGCCGGTTGCGGAAATCGAGCTCATATTGGTGCCCGGACTTGCAGTGGACATCAAAGGAAACCGCATGGGCTACGGAAAGGGCTACTACGACCGCTTTCTGGAAACGGCCTCCCATTCCGTAAAGGCGATGCTCGTCCCCGAACGGTTTGTGCACGACAGGTTGCCTGTTGAGGATCATGATGTTCCGGTGGATTATATTGTCACTGAAGACCGGATCCTGTCTTGCGGCAACTGATTTTCTTCCGCTGAAGAAACGGGATTGAAGGAAACAAAATTTACCGGGGCTCGTATGCCGGAATAACAGATGCTTTCAGGCCGGCTGTCACGGATTTGCACGGCTGCCGTTTTGTGTCAGGAATGGGCTTGAGGCACTGATGATTGAGCAGATCAGGTCAACCACGGCAAAAACAGAAAATTTTATATCGATGAAATGGCCATGACAGCTCCCCGTCACACGGGAGCATGATTATAATCGTCATAGACATTCTATCTGACCATATGAATCCAAAGTTTTAAACAGATGAAATCACAGTATCACAGCGGACACTTACACAACCATCTCGATCCCTCATCCCGCATCAGCGATGAGGAATTTGAGCATATGCGTTCTGATTATGAAAATGAAGGCAAGGATGGAGGCAAACAAGGGAAATTTGCCCGGGGTGCCGGTCTGATTATCCTGTTGCTTGCAGTTCTGTTTGTCGTTCAGCGCTTTGTGTTTCCTGTTGGACCGGACCTCACATCGGTACTTCGGATGATTCCCGTTACGGGTCTTATCCTGGTCCTGGTTATCGGACTCGGTTTGCTGACCCGGTCGCGATCAGAGCGAAGGAAAGCGGCTGCTTCCGAATGGCGGTTGAAAAACGAGGAGGCAACACTGGGTGGTACGGAATCGTATGCCGGCTCTCCCGCGGGATCGCCAAAGGATAGCGCTTCGGGTGCCGCTTCGGCATACGGATCTCACGCCGGTCCGGACGCCGGATCCGCAAATGCGGAGGACAGCGCCTCTGAAAGCGGCAAAACAACGTCGCGAAAGACTTCCGGGAAGCGTCATGCCGGGGATCCTGGAGATGATCCCTATGGTTATGAAATGCACCGGAAATGGTACCGGTCGCGCGAAGAGAAAATGATTTTTGGTGTTTGCGGCGGCATTGCCGAGCGACTGGACATGGATCCAACCATCGTGCGGGCACTTTTTGCACTGGCTTTTTTAAGTTATGGCTTCAGTTTAGTAATTTACATCCTGCTGGCTGTGGTCCTGCCGAAAAAACCGCAGCACAGCCTGCTGTAACATGGCACTTGTCCTGCAACCAGTCCGGCACTTGTTCTGCCGCTAACATGACACTTGTCCTGCCACTAATCTGTAAACCAGCCGGTATCGTCTGTGCTCATTTCTTTTGAAGGTATTGATGGATGTGGAAAGTCCACGCATATTAAGAAGCTCAAAGCCTATTTAACGGATAAAGGCTATAATGTGCATGTTTTTCGTGAGCCCGGGGGAACGCCATTGTCCGAGCAGATTCGGGAAATTCTCCTGAACAGCAAGGATGACATTCATCCGCTGGCAGAATCCCTTCTGTTTTCTGCTGCGCGCGCCCAGCTTGTCGCCACCAGGATCCGCCCGCTGCTTGACACGGGGGCCATTGTCATTCTTGACCGGTTTTATGACTCGACCACGGCATATCAGGGGTATGGCAGACAGGCTGTTCCTGTTCCCGACATCGAACGGCTGAACAAACTGGCTACACAAAATCTGGAACCAGACATTACGATTTACCTGAAGCTGGATCCTGAAATGGCGTACCAGCGACGCAAAAAGGTTCGGAAGGAGGACCGGATGGAGCAGGCGGGAGCCGATTTCTTCAAACGAGTCAATGCAGGATTTGATGCTCTTGCTGCCCGTGAGAAACGGATTGTTGCATTTGATTCGTCACGCTCTGCTGCGGAGACGTTTGAGGCGATAAAAGGGCATCTTGAGAGGATGCTTCCCCGATCGTGATTTTCGGATTCATCCAGTAGATAAGCGCAGGGAGAAACAGAAGATCGGCAACCAGGGCGGTGAAAATCGTCAGGCAGGTCAGCAATCCCATCAGCATATTGGATTCGAACGAGCTCGTCCCAAGTACACCGAAACCTACGAGGAGAATCAGGCTGGTCAGCACGATCGCCCTGCCAGTGTGGATGGTTGTGTTTTTGACGGCGGTGTTGAGGGGGGATCCGCGCAGGGTCTCCATGCGGAAACGTGCCAGATAGTGGATACTGTCATCCACGGCAATCCCGAAAGCAATCGTAAAGATGACGGCCGTGGAAGGGCGGATATCTATACCGGCAAACCCCATGAAGCCGGCCGTGATGAGCAGCGGGATCAGGTTGGGCAGCAATGAAATGAGTACCAGTTTCGCGTTCCGGAAAAGCAGGGCCATGATCACGGATATGAACAGGAATGCCAGTCCGATACTCCAGGTCAGTGCCGTAACGATGTTGCCTGTGAGGTCGGCGGAGAGGATTGTGGAACCGGTCAGCATGACTGACTCGCCGGGGAAAAGTTCATCCAGATAGGATTCCAGATCTTTCCGCATCAGGTTGATACGGTAGGACCCGGCATCGTAGGCCCGGGCAATGATACGTGTCTGCCGGTTTTCAAAGTCATTCAAACCAGAGACAGCCTCACCGCCGGTCATCTCCAGAAGGAGGTCATATTGGGCGATCAGCGGGCGTGAATCGGGGAGGGTTCCATCCGGACTCCCGCGCATGACCTGGTCGACGCGGGAGAGGAGTGTTGCGAAGGAGATGCTTTGCTCCACCTCGTCATATGTCACCAGGTGGTCCTGCAGTTTCTGAATGCGCCTCAACAGGTCCGGGTCGTAGACACCGTCCTCCTGACCCGTATCCACGATGATTTCCAGTGGGAACTGCGGTGCAAGATATTTGTCCAGAAAACGGCTTTGCCGGATCAGTTCCGAGTTTTCCCCAATGTCATCGAATACCCTGCTGTTGGTGCGCAGCTGAGTGATGCCGATGGAAAATGCCATCGTAACCAGCAACGTTATGACGACCACTTTGCGGTGGTGCAGGTATGCCGTGCGATGCGTGGATGAAAGAACGGATCCGATTTTTCGAAAGAAAATACGGCTTTTATCTTCCACCGGCGTTCTGTTGCGCAGGAGTTTGAGTACGGATGGGAGGATGAAGACGGTGATCAGAAAGGCGATGAGCACGCCGGCGGCGGTGTATATACCAAAACGGCGCATGGGCATCACATTGCTGGTCATCAGGGTAAGGAATCCGATGGCCGTAGTGACACTGGTAAGCAGCGTGGCTGTTCCAAGCACCAGGATCATCTGCCGCAGGGATTCATCGCGGCTCTTGTTTTGGAGGCGGAGATCCTGATACTTGGAGAGCATATGCACCGAGTCAGCCACACCGACACATAAAAGGATGGGGGCAATGGTGCTGCTCAGGATTTCAAAATATCCACCCGTCAATACAAGTATGGCGGTCACAAAAAGAATGGTAAGCCAGACGATGCTGATAGGGAGAATGACGCCCAGCACTGTCCGGAAGAGCAGCCAGAGGATGAGGATGATCATCAGGGAAGCAAGGGAGACATAAAAGAGGATTTCCCTGTTGAGTGTTTCGACGTAACGCGTGCGAAAATAGGGGAGTCCCGATATGTTCAGCTCATAGTGATGGCGGTACGGATCAAGCAGCTCATCCATTCGGGAGAGCAGTTCCCGGCGGTTCGTAAATGTGTTTTTTTCGTCGTCAATTCGCAGAAAGAGCGCCGTTGCCGTTCCGCCGGAACCCAGGTAGGTCCCGTTCACGAACGGATCCTCCAGCATTCTGTCACGGATGCTTTCAAGCCGGGTTTTGCTGTGGTTTTCCTGGCTCTCCTCATCTACTGTGAGGTTCAAAACAATCGTTTCTTCATCGAGGTAGGGGCGGGCATTCAGCGCTCCGTTCTCACTTGCAAATTCGTTGATGCTCCACAGGCTGCGGACTTCTTCAAGATAGGGAAGCGTGCCAAGTTCATCGGCCATGCGACGGATCTGAAGCAGGTGTCCCGGCGTAAAAAGCGAGTCGTGGCGGAATGCGATGATCACCATGTCGTCGTCCCGGCCGAACTCACTTGCAATTCGCTGGTATTCGACGATGGTTTCGGCATCCTCGGGATAGAAACCCTCGAGGTTGAAATCCGCCTCGATATGCCAGGCCGGAATCAGTGCAAAGACGGCAAGCACGGCGACGCTTGCCAGCCAGGTGCGCGGCCGGGCCATGATAAGGTCGATGACCGGGTTGATATATCGTTTTTCGAGGCGTTTCAAGAGAACTGAAGTGGGAAATGAGGCTGTGACTGTGACCGGGTATGTGACCGGGATCGGGACTGTGACCGGGTTGCATCACATGGGGGATGAATCATCAGAAAAAATACCGGATGCCGGCATAGATCAGGCTGTTGTTCCGATAGGAACCGAAACTCGGGTGTCCATAGTTCGCTTGCGGCAGCGGTCCGCCAAAAAAATGTGCTCCGGCAGAGACATTCACATTGTCCATGAGATCGTAGGTGTGCTCGGTGCGCATCCAGAAATCCTTCCCGTTCGGTTGATAAACGATTGTCAGGTCGCTGGACAGTCTCTGACGAAAAAGGTCCCGGCGCACGGTAGCCGCAAGTTGATGAAAAATGGAATCCTGGATTACCTCTGGATGTGGGTCCGGAATGATCTGTGTGCTCCACTGGGCCCCCAGGGTGAGCAGGGAACCGGAATACTGCATTCCAAGCAAGGTTTCAACGGCGCTATGGGTGGAAAGGAATCCATCATCTTCCGTTGCGATAATCTGTGTGATTAACGGGAGAAGGGTCAGATCAGGTTCATCCCACTGAAAAGAAAGAAGGGTCCCGGGGATCCGGTCGAATGCTTTTTCACGGAACCAGGCGGCTTCGGCAGTTACGGACAGTGCCGATGAGAGCTGCAGGGAGATGGCGCCGGTGAGTATCCAGCTTGGGGTAAATTGCTCCGTCAGAGTGATATCGGGGGAGGGAAGAGGGTTGTCCGGACTGGAAATCCGGATCTGTTTCCGGTAGGCGGGGTTGGAGGGAGTCCAGTAGAGTGCACCGGCCTGCAACTCCAGCGAACCAACAGTACCGGAATCCCATAGCAGGGCGAATTGCGGTTTTGTAATCCCCCGGCGGTTTTCCGGAGCATCGACCCGGACCGGGATCCCGGCCGGGACCGGAATATGTGCAAACCAGCGGCTTTCGGGCCGGGGAAGAAGCGCAGGAGTGGGCACGGGGGAGAGCAGAAGACGAAAACGCGAGTCCCCAAGGTAATAGGAATAGGCAAGAGCGATCGTGCCGCGTCGCAGGGATGATTCGGGCTCCAGCAGGAAGTTGCGCAGGTCGACAGGCTGTATTCTGTCAACGGGCGCCTGGAATGGGGAGTAGCCCGGTTGCAGGATCTGCCGTCCAATGCGCAGGTCGCTGTTAGGGAAGTAAAGTTCCAGCCAGAACTCCGGGAGTACCCATTCCAGGGAATCGGCCGATGCCTCAAACCGGTTCCGGATATCGGTCCGTGCAAAAAAACGTCCGCGGTCAAAACGCTGGTCCAGATTGATGCTGACCCGCTGCACTCCGGGCAGCCATTCACCAGGATTTGAAAATGCGATTCCGGAAAGAAGGTGGTATTCTCCTTTCAGCGCGGGTTGGGCCGGTGTCCGTAAAGGTGCAAAAAGAACCGTTAAAACCGCAATGAAAAAAGGTAAAATCCGCAAAAACATAATCGGGTTTCGTGCCGGCACAGTGACTGAATTATAATTTTTCAATTGCTGATGTTACGAAAAATGCTTATTTTTGATTTATTGTGCGACAACTGAAAAGTCCTGCGTGCAATGCTACGGTGATACCAGCCACAAATCACACGAACCTATCAACTTTACCGAAGTATACAAGTACATTATGGCGCATCAAAGAATCGAAGTTGACCTGCCCTTAGCAAAAGTTTACGAGTTGATGAGCTCTCCCACGGATTTTCCGAAGTTCCTGTCCTCACTCAGGGAGGTTAACAAAGTGAACTCACAAACTTTTGAATACGTAACTGAAATTGGTGGAGAAGAATTCCGGTGGACCACCAACATCATTGATGATCTGCGGAATACCCGTTTTGCCTGGATCACTATTAATGGTAATCTAAATCAAACCGGAACCATTCGCTTTACCCCCCTGAACAACGGGTCCCGTACCAGGGTGGATTTCAGTCTTGATTACCGGACGTTCTTTGGTGATCCCTCCTCTGAAATGGCCCAATTTATCGAGGAGCTGCCCGATAAACTTCTGAATGATCTTGAAAAGTTCAAAAATCTTGCAGAAAGCGGCAGTTTCAAAGACGAAAGTGAGAAGGAGGAAGTTGCTTCCGAAAAGAAAGAAGAGGTAACGGCCTGATTTTCAGGCAGCGTTTAAAAAGGGGGCTTATGCCCCTTTTTTTTTATCTGCAAGTGATCCAAGTTTGCCACCCGTAAATGCTCCTCTCCGAGTTTCTTGATAGTGAATTCGTCGCCAAGCCGTTTGTTTGCGTGCTGGGATATCCGGTTTCACACAGCCGCTCACCCGCAATACACAATGCTGCGCTTGCCTGTCACGGAATTCCCGTGAAATATCATGCCGTTGCCTGTCCGCCTGCCGAGTTCCATCTGATCCCCGGCCTTTTCGCATTGCCGGGATTCAAAGGCGCCAATGTCACAATCCCTCTCAAAGAAAAGATCGTATCGTTGCTTGATGCGCTTGAAGAAACCGCGCGGCGAGTCGGGGCAGTGAATACCATCGTACCGGATACCCGTGACGGACACGTTAAGGGGTACAACACCGACGTCTACGGTTTCATGAAGCCGTTGGAGCGTTTTGGGAACATTGCCAGTGCGACCATTCTGGGAACAGGTGGAGCCGCCAGGGCCGCCACCGCCGGGCTGATAGAAAGCGGATGCAAAAGCATATATCTTGTAAGTCGCACATACAGGGTGCACGAAATGGCCACCATGAATCCGGATGTTGTGCGTCTTGTGACGTATGATGATCTGGAGCAGGCTCTCCGCGGGTCGGATCTTCTTGTGAATACCACACCGGTGGGAATGCATCCTGCGCGTGACCGCTCACCGGTGCAGGAGCGGCTGGTTCCATTGTTGAAACACAAGATTTTTTATGATATCGTATACAATCCGGCTGAAACAAAACTGTTGCAGCAGGCGCGCAGTGAAGGGGCAAAAGTGATCGGTGGGCTTGAGATGTTTCTGCATCAGGCGGCCCGGTCATTTGAACTGTGGTTCGGTAAAGCCATGCCAATGGAACTGGTCCGTGACGTGGTAATTGCGTCACTGGATGAAAACGAAGCTACAGCCTGATGCCTGAGATCTGGACAGACAGAAAAGAGCTGCATGCCGCATTTATCACCCGCGAGATAGAGGAACGGGGCGTATGCTTCCAGTCCGTGACGGATCCGGAGCATACCGAGGATGCGCTGATGGCGCTTGAAAACAACCGCAGCATAATTTCGGGGTATTTTGACCGGCCGGATCTTACACTTTGCATGGCAAAGCAAGTGCATGGCAAGCAGGTATTGTACACGGACAAGCCAGGTCTGGCAGGAGAGGCCGACGGACTGGTTACCGATCGTCCCGGCCTGGCTGTGGGAGTACTTGTCGCAGATTGTGCGGCCTTGCTTCTGGCGGATCGTGTGAACAAAGTTGTGGCAGCAGTGCATGCCGGCTGGCGGGGTGCCATTGCAGGAATCATACCGGAAGCAGTGCGTCAGATGGAGAAAATCGGAGCAGAGCCTGACCTGATACAGGCGTACATGAGTCCATGCATATCGCAGGAGGCTTTTGAAGTGGGTGAAGAGGTGGCCTCCCGGTTTCCGGAGCGCTTCGTGGACCGGACCGGACGCAAGCCTCACGTCGATTTGCAGGAGTACATCTACGAGGAGATGCTGAAAAACGGAATTTCTGATTCATCTGTTATTCGTGATACTGCCTGTACCTTCCGGAATGAGAAGTCGCTGCACTCCCATCGGCGGGATGGTTTTCGCAGTGGCCGGATGCTGGGTGTCGTTTTTGTGACGGAATAAAACGGCATATCTTGTCTGTTTTCCGTTTTTTGAAGATCCCCTGTTGCACAAAAAAAATGCCGCTCCGGGAACAATTTCAGCCAAATTATATTTATGGTATTTTACTGTGCCTGATTAAGATGCAGATTGCCATAACAACATACGATACTACCAGAAAATTTACGTGAACAGACAAAGCCTTCTTATTCTCGGGTCGACCGGATCCATCGGGACCCAGACCCTTGATATTGTGCGTGCACATCCGGATAAACTGGAGGTATTTGCCATCACGGCACACACCAACTGGGAAACCCTGGCAAAACAGATCAACGAATTCCATCCCACTTATGCCTTGCTTGCGGATGAGACCCATTTCAGCCAGCTGAGGGACGCTGTCACGCATTCAGATACCGGGCTGCTTTGCGGCAAAGGAAAGATAAATGATCTGGCCATTGCCGGAGAAGTTGACACGGTGATCAACAGTCTGGTGGGGTTTTCCGGATTTCGTCCGACCATTGCCGCGCTTTCGGCTGGAAAAAAGGTGGCGCTGGCCAATAAAGAGTCGCTGGTTGTTGGCGGTGCGTTGCTGGCACCCTACCTCAATGGAAACTACGACCGCCTGATACCGATAGATTCGGAGCACAGTGCCATTCTTCAGTGCCTCGTCGGTGAGGAGTTGAAAAACATTGAGAAACTGATCATCACAGCCAGCGGGGGGCCATTCCGCACATGGAGCAGAAAGCAGTTGCAACAGGCAACTGTCCGTGATGCCCTCAAGCACCCGAACTGGGATATGGGTTCCAAGATCACCATTGACTCGGCTACCATGATGAACAAGGGGCTTGAGGTCATTGAGGCGCACTGGCTGTTCGGCCTGCCTCTTGAACGCATTGAGGCCGTTGTGCATCCGCAAAGCATTGTCCACTCCATGGTGCTCTTCCATGATGGATCCATCAAAGCGCAGATGGGCCTTCCGGATATGCGCCTTCCGATCCAGTACGCACTGAGCTTCCCGGATCGCTGGCCGCTGCCCTCCCGGCAGATCGACTGGAGCAAGACGCAGGAATTGACGTTTGAACCTGTTGATCTGGACCGTTTTCCCTGTTTCGATCTGGCCCTGCAGGCCATTGATGCCGGCGGTTACGCACCGGCCATCTTAAATGCATCAAACGAAGTGGCTGTTGAGCGATTTCTCAAAGAAGAAATTTCGTATATTCAAATCTCTGAAATAGTAGCAAAAAGTTTATCTCATATAAGAAACACAGATACGTTATCAGTTGAGTCGCTCGAAGCGGTGGACCGGCAGGCAAGAGCCTACGCCCGGATTATCTGATATAACCAGAAATTTTACATGGAAGTTTTTTTTAGCATACTGCAGACCATAGTCATATTCGTTGCTGCCATTTTTATTCTTGTACTGGTGCACGAGCTGGGACATTTTTTGGCTGCTAAACTGTTTGGGATGCGGGTGGAGCGTTTTTCCATCGGTTTCCCGCCCCGCCTTTTTGGCATCAAGAAAGGTGACACGGACTATTGCGTCTCGGCGCTTCCCCTGGGGGGATACGTGAAAATTTCGGGCATGGTCGATGAGAGCATGGACGACAGTTTTACCAAGTCCGAACCAAAGCATTATGAGTATCGGAGCAAACCGGTATGGCAGCGGATGATCGTCATAACGGCCGGGGTGATCTTCAATATGTTCCTGGCATACGCCATATTTGCGTTTATCACCTACTCGCACGGCGTCAACCAGATCCCTGCAGAAAATATCAAGGGAATGTACATTCCGGAAAGCTCCACCGCGGAGAAAGTGGGCTTTCAGACCGGAGACCGCATCGTAGCCGTCAACGAAAAAGAAATCGAATACGTCCGCAGGGGACAGTTCTTTTCCATTTCCGAGATTACCAGTAAATCACTGAGCTTTACCGTGGAACGTGACGGGGAGATGATCACCCTCCGTCCACCTGAGGATTTCCTGGATCATCTTGCGAGAAACCCGGAGTTCATTGAGTTGCAAAATGCCCTTCCAAGCAAGGTGGGTGTCGTTTCCGAGGGATCGCCGGCGGACGAAGCCGGACTGAAGCCCGGTGACGAGATAGTGGCCATTGATGGAGATGAGGTGGGTTTCTGGATCCAGATGGTCAACAAAATACAGGAAGGCGGTGATGAAATGACCTTCTCGATACGTCGTGATGGGGAGGTTATGGACGTGAACATCGCTCCTGACCCGGATCGGCGCATTATCGGCATTGCCATTGTCGATCCACATGAATATTTCGGTTTTGAGACCATAAACTTCGGCTTCTTTGCATCGATACGGGAGGGTGTTTCCCAGGCTCATGATACGTTGCTCGGGATTATCAACGGATTCCGGCAACTGCTGACCGGATCCATATCCATCCGGGAAAATCTCGGCGGGCCTGTTGCCATTGCCTCCGTGACGGCTGATGTGACGGAAAGGGGAGGAGCGCTTGGCTTCTGGAACTTCACGGCATTCCTCAGTATTACGCTTGCGCTTATGAACATCCTGCCTATTCCCATGCTGGATGGCGGACACTTGATGTTCCTGATTTACGAAGCCATCACGCGCCGGGAACCATCGGTCAAAGTCAGGATGGCACTCCAGCAAATTGGCTTCATTCTGCTGATCAGCCTTATGATTTTCGTCACATTCAACGATATTCTTCGTCACGTAGTCAACTGATGTATGAGATTTGCTAAAGATGGCGTTCCTGTAATTATCGTCGCACTTTTTTTCGCGTTGGTTCTGATAGCCATTGGCTGGCTGCTGAACAACAGCGCTTCGATCCCGCTCTACCTTGCCGGCCTTTTCATAGCGGGGTTTACGCTCTATTTCTTCAGGGATCCGGAAAGGAACATACCTGAGGGCCCGTACATACTGGCTCCCGCCGATGGCAAGGTGATTTCGATTGATCCGGTGCGTCAGGAAACCTATTTGGGAGGAACCTGCAAGCAGATCAGCATATTTCTGTCCATTGTGGATGTCCATGTCAACCGCTACCCGGTTTCCGGCAAGGTCGAGTATGTCTCCTACCACCCCGGCAAATACCTGGTTGCGTGGCATCCGAAAGCATCCGAGCTCAACGAGCGTGCCGAGTTCGGAGTGCAACACCCGTCCGGCATCAAGGTTTTTTTCCGCCAGATCACCGGACTTGTAGCACGACGCATCGTCTTCCATACGGTGGAGGGGGACGAGGTGAAAGCAGGTGACCGGTTCGGCATCATGAAATTCGGCTCCCGCATGGATATCCTTGTCCCGGAGGATTTGGCCATCCTGGTCAGCGTCGGTGATAAAACGGTTGGCGGGGAAACCATACTTGCCAGGCTGGACTGACGCGGAACAGGAAACTATGATGAATCCAGAAAGAAGGCTCACGCGGCGGAAATTGCGGAACGATCACCTGAGACGGAAGTTCAGGAGGCCGATCCCAAGAACAGTGGTTCCCAGCTTTTTTACACTCATGAACCTTTTTTGCGGGTTTGTGGCAATTACTCAGATCTATGAGGGGAAACTTGAGTTTGGTGCCTGGCTTATCGTCATAGCGGCTGTGTTTGACATGATGGATGGATTCATGGCCCGCCTCGCCAATGCCAATACCGAGTTCGGGATTGAACTGGATTCGCTGAGTGATATCGTATCATTTGGAGTTGCCCCTGCCTTTCTGTTTTACAGTTACTCACTGAACGAAATGATGATTATTGGAATCATCATTTCCGCTTTTCCCGCTTTATGTGGTGCTGTTCGCCTTGCGCGATTTAACGTGGATGCGCGGATTGAGGATCCTGATTATTTCAAGGGGCTTCCGATTCCTGCGCTGGCCATGATGCTGGTGGCCCTGTTCCTTATATTCCAGCCCAACCCGGAACTTTTTGAGGGTTTCAAGTACGGGATAAACAGCATGATTATACCTGTCATATTGCTGCTTTCGCTTCTGATGGTGAGCACGGTGCCTTTTGACAAAATCCCCAAATTCAAAATGCATTATCTGCAGCAAAACCGCGGGAAAGTGTATCTTTTTGTCTTCTATTTCATCGCGGTTGTGGCTCTGCAGGAGTATGGACTGATCCTGGTGTTCAGCATCTTCATAGCCAAGGGGGTCATCGTTTCGATGTCACGATTCTGGAAGGAGATCCACGAGGAGCCGGCCTGATGAGATCCGAATCCTGCGGTTACGCTGCAGGTGTCTACCAAAAGCCATGCCAGGGTTGATTCCCAGGGTTGATTACAGGATGGCAGCCATTCCTAGAAGTAGTACTGCAAACTCACAGCATGTGCTACCCCGAAACCGCTCTGAAACGGGAGAAAGGCGTAATTGAAATAGAAGTCGCTGACAAACAATCCGGCTCCGAAGTTCAGTCGCCGTTCGGTCGCACCCGTGCGCAATCCTGCACGCAGATCGATGATTTCGGCAATATTGACTTCTATGCCGGCATTCAGATACCCGTCATCCTGCGCCAGAATTGAACCTTCGCGCGATCCGGAAACCTCATTAAGAGGAATATTGTAATCGGCAACTACAGATATCAGGAGAGGAATCTCATCATCGATCGCGGATGTGGAAAGCTGGAGCAATTGGATATCGGTTCCAACACTCAGCAGTGTGGGCAGGCGTGTGGCGGTTTCAGCGAGATCCTGCATGGACCCCAGATTTCGGAGGGAGACGCCAAGACGGGCGCGCTCTTCCAGCAGGTTCAGGGCCAATCCCGTGTTGACAGCAAAACCGGATGCATCCTGCCTGAAAAACTGTTCGTAGAGATACATGCCTGTAAAACCGAACGCAAGCGGACCGATGTTGCGGGAGTAGGAACCGGCCAGGGAAAAATATCGGAGGGCAAAATATCCATCCGGATTGGTTGTGGCACCGGTTCGAGCGGGAATGTCGTCGTTTAAAGATGAGAGGAGTGCCACTCCGAATGCCTGGCGGCCGCTTTTGTATACCAGTCCTGCAAAACTGTTCTGGGTATCCGTTGCCGGCCAGACCATGTAGGAAACGGTCGCACTGCTTTGCTTTTCGAGTGAGAGCAGCGCCGGATTGAGGTAGATGGCAGAAGCGCCCGTCAGGGCAGCTGTGTGTCCATCCGAGGCCCCCATATTGTGCGCCGAAGGTCCCACCAGAAGGAAGTGCATCCCCGTTGATTGCCTGCTAAGTGCATCATATGGCTGCATGGCGAGAAGCAGGATAACCCAGGTAAGGGCAAGAATGGATTGCGAATATGTTTTCATGTGTTTATAATTCTTGATTCAATCGGTCACATAGAATATCCATGACCGGTTTTAATCATGCTCCTGTGTGTCCGGGCGCCAGCCCGGTCATGAATATTTCATGTGTTTATAATTCCTGATTCAATCGGTCACATAGAATGTCCATGACGATTATAATCATGCTTATGTGTGACGGGGAGCCGTCATGGCCATTTCATCTGCGGGATACGGGTTGAAGTATGGTTCTAAAGGGATAACCGTAACGTTAGCACGTGCATTCCGGCGATTCCAAGTGGTTCACGGACAAAGGCATAGTCGACAGACGGACTCATCACGTCATAAGGCAGGTGAACCGAGAATCCTGCGCTTAATTTATGGGTCTCTTTCAGGTACTCCAAATCCATGATCTCCCAGCCGGCGCGCAGTGAAAAACGCTCATGAGCATTCCACGCAGCACCGATACGAAACTGTTGGCTGTTGGTGACAACATTGTCGATCCGCGAACTGTTTTGAGGCGGTAACACACCTTCAAGCTGTCTTCTTTCTACAATTTCCGCTCCCTGTCTTTGAATTTCGTATTCACTGCTTACAATAAGCCCGATGTCAGTAACGTGGTATGATGTGCTGAGCCGAAAGCGTACGGGAATGGGGTCGTTGCGGTTTCGTCCGCCAAGCGTGCCATACAGGGGATTGGTGTTCCAGGAATAGGATGAGATCAGATCCTGGACGGCAAATCCGATCCGCCAGTTTTCTGTTGGATGCGCAACGAGGCCAACATCAAATCCGGCACCTGTCGCATTATCGATGGCATCATAAAAACTGGCATAGTGAAGTTTGGCCGCAACACCCAGGCGCAGCCGCGGGCTTATGGACAACCCGAATGCGGCGAACAGCTGGAATTCATGCGTGGAGAGCATTTCCGTGTGATAACCACTCGATGTGCGCCCGTCAATATCGTATACATTGGCGTTTAGCAGTCCTATGTTGAGACCCGCGCTGGGTGGCAGCGGGAACGTGACATTGAACGCGTGCAGACTTCGGTCAAAGGACATCAGGGCGGTGCCGATGTCAATCTGGTTTTCTGAGGCGAAGGATGCCAGGGCCGGATTGTAGTGGGCGAAGACGCCCTCCTGGGAGACGGTCCCCAGGGCATTGCCCATGGCCATGCCGCGAGCGCCAAAGCCCATACGTGTGTAGGCGCCGCTGAAGCCGCCGCTTTGGGCCAGTGCATCCTGAACGGGCATCAAGATAAATGCGGTGAGCAGCAGGCTCAGCAGGGCCGTTGCCGGGCCTGAACGGTTCCGTTCATATTCATACATTGGGGTAGTCATTGTAACTGTAACTGGATGGTTTCTATTCAAGCACGAGAATTTTGCCGACGGTGCGGCGGTTTCCGGTATCCACTTCATAAAAAACGGTGCCATTGGCCACTTTTCGGCCTTGCTGGTCGGTGCCGTCCCAGACCGCTTCATAGGTGCCGGACTCCAGCTCACGCTTGTCATCCAGTATTCGGATGAGGTTCATGCCGAAGTCATAAAGGCGAACTGAAACAGAGGAAGCCTCCGGATTTTCAAATTTGATCCGCACCAGGTCGTGCTGCCGGGGGGAAAAGGGGTTGGGATAAGCATAGGCGCGGACCTCGGGGGCATCATCCTGATATTTGTTCTGTCCGTCCAGCGGAAAATTTACCCGGGTGATTTCCCAGGTTTCCCCGAGATCATCCGTGGATGCCAGACCGTCACTGGAACCGATCCAGACCCTGCCGGCGGCATTGCTTACGGCATAATAGGTAGTTCCGGGTTTCATTGCGGTATTGGGGCTGCGGACCTGCCGGATCTGGCGCCAGCTTCCGCCGTTATCTTTGCTGATGAAAACGCCATTGTTTCCGGCAGCAAAGATGGCCTGTTCATGAAATCCGATATCGTATATCCGTTCGCCTGCAAGATGCTGTTCAAACGTGGCACCGGAGTCCTGCGTGACAACAATGCCTTCTATATCCTGTCCGGTGACGGCCGTCCAGTTTGTCATCCACACTGCCCCGTCCCACGGATTTTCCCTTATGGATGTGATCCAGTTGCCCAGGAGTCCATCTGGACTTCCGGATTGCCGGATGTGGCGCCAGCGAATGCTGTCGGCCGGAGCTGTAAGTGCATTGTCCGAGACATTGAGGCCGCCTGCCGTGCCGGCATAGACGTTTCCGTCGCTTCCGATGAGAACGGAAAATCCCAGGAAGTTGAGAAAGTCGTTGGTCTGGCCGTCACCGCGCGGATCAATGCGAAAGTCATAGGTTCCTTCGGGCTCAAGTTTGTCCAGGCTGAATGGCGGAAGCACGATCCGCTCCCAGCTCTGGCCGAAATCGGTGCTCCGGCGAATACCGGAAGCCCATCCGGCAAAGAAAATGACATCCTTATGGAAATCGACCATGTAGGGCGGGGATTGTTGCGGAACGATGACAGGGATGGTCTCGAGATCCTGTCCGCCGTAGCGCACGGTGTTGGCATCCGGCTTGTCAAGGGTGCGCGAGGTGTCCACAAGCTCCCAGTTCAGGCCGCCGTCTGTTGTGATGTAAAATCCCATCTGCGCCTGGACGGATTCTTCGCCGGTAATCTGGCTGTATCCGATGCCTGCCACAACGGTATCGGGTGCCAGGGCGATCGAGAACAGCCGTCCGCGTCCGTCTGTCACCGAGTCGGCACCCTCCGGAAGACGCCAATCGAGCTGGTTTGCGATGTTGAAATTCATCCGTGGCCCGATCCAGAGCGTATCCCCCAGAGCCCCCATGTTGGAGACGGAGTTCTGCGAAATGGAGTTAATTACGTCTTCGGGCAGCTGTCCGGGCTGAATCTGTGCATGTGTCTGCGGCGCATCCAGAAGTACCAGGGCGAGTAACATGGTGAAGAGAAAGGGGAATCTCATCGGGTAATGATTAGGGTGGAGCTGAGCGTGTCGCTGACGGTACCTGCAATATCGGTTGCGTGCACTTCAATCCGGTAGCTGTCAGGCGAATTGCCGGAGTTGATGCTGAAATCCTGTCCGTACAGCAGATATTCGGGATCCCCGTTGCCGTCAGGATCGGATCTGCTCATATTGGAGGTGAAAATGCGTGTATTGGCACTGTCAAAAAGATCCAGCTGCACCCTGTTGATATTTTCAAGCGCGAAGGTATGGGCCACCCTGGCAGAGATGGTAAACAGGTTGTCCGGTTCGCCGGGCGGGGGGATGAAGACGGAGTCGGGGTGGATGATCTCGAGGACTTCCGGCCGGCCGGTATCAATGCCGCGAACTTTGATGGTGGACTCCACCCGGTCGAAAACGGTTCCGTCCGGGGCACGGGGATATACGTACATCACCAGGTTGTCAAAACGGCTGGTGCTCATGGTGAGGTTGAGCGAGGCGGTATACTCGCCGGATCCTTCGGGATCGGCGGTCATGGTACTGCTTGTCAGTATCTGCCGGTCGCGGATGTCCGCCAGCTCGGCGACAAGCTGGAAATCCTCAGGTATGTTGCTGACGGCATTTGCCCGGAACGTGACGAGCGTGTCTTTGAAACCATCCTCTTCAGAAAAGCGGACCGAGGACGGCGTCACCTGGAAATCGGTAATGGAAGGGCGCTCTTCAAGGATGCCGGCAGGCCCGCTGGTTTCATCGCATGAGGTTATTCCAATTGTCAATGCCAGGACAAGGACGGGAATGTACCGGTAGATTTGTCTCAAAACAGATTAATGAGGTAATGGTTGCAATCAGGAAATAACGGAAAACGATCAGTAGAAGTATACCATGCGGACTGTTTTGAGATGACACAAACCTGTTCGAAGGGTTCAATATTAGCCTTTGCTTCCGTGAATGTCAACAAGACCGTGCATGTCTCCGGGCCTGCAGATGTTGGCAGTCCCGTGAAAGTTACCAGGCTTGCAGATATCGGCATTCCTGTACATGTCACCAGGCCCGTGCATGTCAACAAGACCGTGCATGCCAACAGTCCTGTGCACGTCACCAGGCCTGCAGATGCCGACGGTCCTGCAAATGTCGCAATCCTGTGCCAGAAATCCTGTCGTCAACGCAGGCATTGGAACGCAGGCATTGGTTTTCCGGAGGCCGGCGAGGCGTAATAAAGATATTTTCTCGTGAACACCTGTTGCATCGTGGTTCAAACTTGTTTAACTTCTCGCTCATGTCCAACAGAAACACACATATTGCAAACTGGTGGTGGTGGCCTATCTGCTGAAAGCGGAAGGGTACCCGTGTGTGTGCTTTACAAGTGACCGAGTTTTCTTCAACCCGCTTTCAGTTTTCCTGGATGCGGGTTTTTTTTTGTAAAAAAGCGATGAATTCCGTGTTAAACAGTCAGAATCACAACACTAATCTGTAAATGGTCCGGTTGAAATGGATGCTGCAACCTTTTGTAAACTGGCGAAACGATACACCGCCATCCCCGTTCACCGGGTGATGATGGCCGATACCGTAACTCCCGTCTCCCTGTTCCTCAAGATCAGGAAACAGGGAAAATTTCCTTTCCTTCTCGAATCGGTGGAGGGTGGGGAGCATCTTGCCCGCTACTCCTTTCTCGGCCGCAATCCCTATCAGGTGCTTCGTTTTCAGGATGGAAAGGTGACACTTGCGAGGCTTCGCAACAGCGGGCTGCAGGATATCCGCGCTGAGGGGGAGGAGCAGAAGCATGGGCAAAAACTTGAGGATGAACAGAAACAGGAACAGAAACAGGGACAGGGACAGAAACTGGGACAGGGACAGGGACAGGACAATGAACTTGTGGATGAACAGGAGCAGGTGCTTCAGGAGTCCTATTTTGATGCACTCCGTCATCTTTGCCACTCCCTGCAGGAGCCGGAAATCCCCGACCTGCCCCGTCTCACCGGCGGAGCGGTGGGCTTCTCCGCTTACGATACCGTCCGGCAGGTAGAGGAATTGCCGGATGTCCCGGAGGATGACCTGAAGCTGCCCGAGGCCATATGGGCTTTTTACGATGAAATCTTTGCCTTTGACCATGTCAAACACCGGGTTATCCTGATAAAAACAGTGTTTACCGCTCCCGGGGAGGATCATGAACGGCAGTACCGGGAAGCGCTTGGCTGCCTGGAACGCATGGAAGGGATCATGAAGCAGCCCGTAACCGAAGCGGACGGTTACCGGCGGACCAGCGATGAGCTAAAAAGCAATGTCTCGCGTGAGGAATTCCGGAAGAATGTGGAGACGGCAAAGGAGCATATCCATGCCGGGGACATCTTCCAGGTTGTGCTTTCCCAGCGTTTTGAGAGCCGGTTCACCGGCGACCGGTTCATGCTCTACCGGGCATTGCGCATGGTCAATCCGTCGCCCTATCTGTTTTATCTGGATTTCGGGGAGTTTGCTTTGGTCGGATCGTCACCGGAGGTACTTGTTCAGGTTCAGGATCACACGGTGCGTCTGCTGCCCATCGCGGGTACGCGTCCACGCGGAACGAGCACGGAAGAAGATCTGGCATTTGAGCAGGACCTGATTTCGGACCCCAAGGAGCTGGCAGAACACATCATGCTGGTCGACCTGGGCCGCAATGACCTTTCCCGTGTGTGCCGACCGGATTCGGTAGCGCTTACGCGTGACCGGGTCATCGAACGGTACTCCCATGTGATGCACATTGTCTCGGATGTAAGCGGTGACCTGGCAGAGGGCCGCACGGCTGTCGATGCACTGGAGAACTGCTTCCCGGCTGGAACCGTATCCGGCGCCCCGAAAGTGCGTGCCATGCAGATCATTGACGAAATGGAACCCACAAAACGGGGGCCTTATGCGGGGGCGGTCGGTTACTTTGATTTTTCGGGCAATATGGATACGTGCATTGCAATTCGCACGATGGTTGTCACGGATGACACCATATACATCCAGGCCGGGGCGGGTATTGTGGCGGACAGTGACCCGGACCGGGAGTATGACGAGACGGTCAACAAGGCAAGGGCTCTTGTGGAGGCGCTGCGCATAGCGCTCGAGCTGGAATAGTATCCAACAGAAAAAAAAGCCGGAACGGCAGGCAACAACGATGTGACAGAAGCGGACCAAAACACACTGCCAAAACACACTTTTTTAACCAAAAACACTATTTGTACGAACCTATGAGCAAGCAGAATCAAACGGGACTGAATTTGGCGGGGCAGGCCCCGTCATCCACAAACAAAACCATACTATCCGGTATTCAGCCGTCCGGAAGGCTGCATCTGGGCAACTATTTCGGGGCGATCCGTCAGCATCTGGAGTTTCAGGAAAAAGGCGATGCCTTTTATTTCATTGCCAACTACCATTCGCTCACGTCGGTGCAGGATGGCGGGAAGCTGAGGCAGTACACGTTTGATGTGGCCCTGGATTACCTGGCGCTGGGCATGGATCCTCAGAAGTGTGTTTTTTTCGCGCAGAGTGATGTCCCGCAGGTGCTTGAGCTCGCATGGATACTGGGGACGCTTACGCCGGTAAGCATGATGGAAAAGGGGGTATCCTACAAGGACAAGGTGGCGCAGGGGCTTCAGCCCAATATCGGTTTGTTCACCTATCCCGTCCTGCAGGCTGCCGATATTTTGATCTACCACTCGGATGTGGTTCCGGTCGGTGCGGATCAGAAACAGAACATTGAGATTTCCAGGGACCTGGCTGCGCGGTTCAACCGGATTTATGAAGGGGAGTATCTGCGCATCCCGGAGCCCTACATTGTGGAATCCGTGGCTACCGTGCCCGGAGTCGACGGCAGGAAGATGAGTAAATCCTACGACAATACCATTGACATATTTGACAGCGGAAAGGCTTTGAAAAAGAAAGTAATGGCTGTTGTTACCGATTCCACGCCGCTGGAGGAGCCCAAGGATCCGGACAGCTGCAACGTATACGCCCTGATCCGGCTGTTTGCCAGCGAGGAAAAAAATCGTGAGGTGAGGGAGAAATACAAGGCGGGGGGATTTGGTTACGGTCATGCCAAGAAGGAACTTCTTGCGCTTATCGAGGATTACTTCAGTGAAGCGAGAGCCCGGAGAGAGGAATTGGTCCGGGATCCGGACACGGTCCGGGACATGCTGCGGGAAGGCGGCAGAAAAGCCCGGGAGCGCGCCGAGACGGTCATGGAGCCGGTCAGAAGCGCTGCGGGCATCGTCCGTAATTTTTCCACCCAATAACCCCAGTGTCTGCACATGGTACTTATCATCGACAATTACGACTCTTTTACCTATAACCTGGTGCATCTTGTGGCCCGGCATACCGATTCCTACCGGGTTGTCCGCAATGACAGGATTGATGTGGACGAGGTGAGAAAACTTGAACCTGATAAAATCCTGATCTCTCCGGGTCCGGGCAGGCCGGAAGATGCCGGCATAACCGTTTCGCTCATACGGGAACTGGGAGCCGGAATCCCCATCCTTGGAGTCTGCCTTGGGCATCAGGCCATAGGTTACGCCTTCGGGGCCAGTGTGGTTTCCGCGCCATCCCTTATGCACGGGAAGACTTCGTGCATATTGCATGATGGACATACGATTTACAAGGACGTTCCTCAATCCTTTACTGCTACCCGGTATCATTCGCTGGTTCTTGAAGAGTCGACGATCCCCGCCGAATTCGAGGTTACGTCACGAAGTGAAGACGGGGTGGTCATGGGTATCCGGCATGGTGCCTATCCGCTGGAGGGGATCCAGTTCCATCCGGAAAGCATACTGACTGTAGAAGGGCCGCGACTTATCCAGAACTGGATGGAGCGGGAAACAATCAAACAATAAGCCTGCAAATGGGAGATTATACTTACATTTTACAAAAGGTTTCGGCAGGTGATGAGCTTTTGCCTGAGGAAGCGCAGTATGCGCTGCGTGAGATAATCACGGGTAATGTGTCCCCGGCGCGGATAGCGGCATTTCTGTACGGCATGGGCTGCAAGGGTGAGACCGTGGCCGAGCTGACCGCATTTGTACATGTAATGCGGGAGGCTGCCATTGCCGTTGAGGTGGACACCGAATCGGCGATTGATCTGTGCGGCACGGGCGGGGATCATTCCGGCACGTTCAACATATCCACTGCTGCCATGTTCGTGGCTGCCGGGGCTGATGTGCCGGTACTGAAGCACGGTAATGCGGGGGTGTCGAGCAGAAGCGGCAGTTTTGATGTGTTGCGATGCCTGGGTGTTCAACCGGGCCTGAACAAGGATCAGGTGGAAACATGCTACCGCGAGACGGGGGTGGCATTCATGTTTGCCCCGCTTTTCCATCCGGCCATGGCTCATGTGATGCCTGTGCGGAAGGAATTGGGGATGCGGACGTTCTTCAACATCATGGGGCCCATGCTCAATCCGGCCGGAGTCCGTCGCCAGATGATCGGGGCGTTCAGTCGTGAAACCGCAGAAAACATTATCCGGATACTTGCCAATCTTGATACGGAATTTGCCTATGCGGTCCATGCCGATGATGGCCTGGATGAATTTTCAACCACCGCGCCGACACATGTGTTTCAGTTGATGAATGGCACGCTATCCAGCAGCCGTATGTTCCATGCAGGTATGTTTGGTCTTTCGGCGTCCACTCCGGAGGAGTTGCGTGGAGGGTCGCCAGAAGACAATGCGATGATTATCAGTGCCATACTGGATGACAGGGCTACATCTGCGCAACGTGAGATTGTGCTGCTGAATGCTGCTTTTGCGGTACATGCATCCGGTATCTATGATAGTATACAGGATGCGTTTTATGCAGCAGAAGAGAGCCTGGAAGCAGGCAAGGCACGTGACGTGCTGCATAAATTTGCAGCTTGTACGATGGATTTACAAAAAACCTGAACAGTGCAGTTTTTTGCAACATTGATTTCGGTTGCGTTGCCGGAATGATCAAAAGACAGAAATGCCCTGTCAGATGAATATGAGAAGGCTTTGAAAAAAAGTATGATATTATGACTGGAAACAAGATACTTGACACCATTGTAGTCCGGACGAGAGAAGATGTGGCCGTGCGGAAGCGGCTCGTTAACGAGCGTGATCTTCGTTCTTTTGATGCATATCACCATCCAAGAAGGGATTTCGGGGCGGCCCTGGTCACGCCAGACAGTGTTTCGGTGATAGCTGAAATTAAAAAAGCATCCCCGTCCAGAGGAATTATCAGAAGCGATTTCAATGCCGTCAGTATTGCCAGGACATATGAGAGGCATGGGGCTTCCGCGGTTTCCGTGTTGACCGATGAGCCCTTTTTCCAGGGATCGCTGTCGTACTTGCGGGACGTTTCATCCGTGTCGGCGATCCCGGTACTGCGCAAGGATTTCATCATGGATCCCTACCAGGTCACAGAAGCGCGTGCCTATGGAGCCGATGCGGTGCTGCTTATTGTGAGGATACTGGATGACAGCCAGCTGATGGAGTTGCATGCCGCCGCTGCTGAAGAGGGGTTGCAGGT
This sequence comes from Balneolaceae bacterium, assembly GCA_007693825.1. Classification (GTDB taxonomy): domain Bacteria; phylum Bacteroidota; class Rhodothermia; order Balneolales; family Natronogracilivirgulaceae; genus SKNL01. Next base: position 29,836 of record RECX01000230.1, on the reverse strand, counting down.
GCTTACAGAGTGCTACGACCGGCAGGATTGGGATCGCCTTGATTTCGACATGGTAACGATAGCCGGAGTGAACAACCGCAATCTCGATACGTTTGAGGTGGACCTTCATCGCGGGGTTTCTTTGCTGGCAACGGCTCCGGAGGGGGTTGTGCGCGTTTCAGAAAGCGGATTGTCCACACGGGAAGACATGGCATACCTGCAAAAGCACGGCATACACAGCGCGCTTATCGGCGAACATTTCATGCGGGCTGAAGATCCGGGTGCCGAGCTGTCAAACCTGACCCGGAAAGAATCCATATGTAATTATAAAAACCAGACGGCACGTACCAAACCATGATGAATCATTCCTTTCCAAAACTTAAAGTCTGTGGAATTACCACGCTGGAAGATGCCCGTTTTGCAGCCGGCGCCCTGGCAGACTATCTGGGATTTGTATTTGCAAGTGAAAGTCCCCGTTACATTCAACCCAGGGATGCTGCCGAGATCAGCCGCTGGATAGAAGGACCTGGAAAAGTCGGGGTGTTTGTCAACCAGCACCCGGACGAGGTCAATGCCATTTCTGAACGTGTGGGTCTGGACCTGGTGCAATTGCATGGTGATGAAAGTGTTACCTATGCCAAGGAGATCCTTGCCCCGGTTGTCAAAGTGTTCCGGATCCGGGCAGAGTCAGACCTGCAGGGCATCAAAAAAGAAATGAAGCTGTGGAATGAGATAGCCCGGTTCTATCTTTTTGACAGCAAGAATGACAATATGCGCGGCGGGACAGGGGAAAGCTGGGACTGGAGCATGATCAATGAGCTTTCTCCTGAAAAACCATTCTTCCTTGCCGGAGGGATTTCCCACGAAAACGTCGCAGAGGCCGTGGAAGCTACAGCTCCATTCGGCGTAGATCTCTCCAGCAGCCTGGAAGTTTCGCCGGGCATAAAGGATTTCGACAAAATGCAGTCCTTTTTTGACCAGTGGAATAAGTTAAGAGACAATTCCTGAAACACATTTGCGACATAATGGAAATTAATCGAAGTATTTCGTGTAAAACGTCACATATAAATACAAAATGCAGTAATGGACATTGAGAAAAAAATAGATTCCCGGTTCGGTTCCTTACCTGATAACAGGGGTTTTTACGGAAAGTTCGGCGGCAGATATGTGCCTGAAATCCTCATACCCGCCCTGGATGAACTTGCCGGGGCTTTCTTTGCAGCGATGAAGGATCCGGCTTTCCAGCAGCACTTCACCTCGCTGCTCCATGAATATGTTGGAAGGGAAACGCCGCTTACCTATGCCGGAAGGTTGAGTGAGCATTTTGGGAAAGCCCGGATCTACCTGAAACGCGAAGATCTTTGCCATACGGGCGCGCACAAGATCAACAATGCGGTCGGACAGGTGCTTCTTGCCAGAAGAATGGGGAAAACCCGGATCATAGCAGAAACAGGAGCCGGGCAGCATGGTGTGGCCACGGCAACGGTTTGTGCCTATTTCGGCATGACCTGCATCATCTACATGGGTGCGGAGGACATCGTACGGCAGAAGCTTAATGTAGACCGGATGCGCCTGCTCGGCGCCGAGGTCAGGCCGGTGGAATCCGGGGCCAAAACGCTGAGCAATGCCATCAATGAGGCCATCCGGGACTGGGTCAGCAATGTGGAAGACACGTTCTACATCATCGGTTCGGCAGTAGGACCGCATCCATACCCCATGATGGTACGGGAGTTCCAGTCTGTGATCGGCAAAGAAACCATTGACCAATCCCTGGAGCAGGAGGGACGGCTTCCGGATTATGTCCTGGCTTGTGTAGGAGGGGGATCGAATGCCATAGGCATGTTCCATCCCTTGCTGTCATATGAAAATGTCCGTCTGTACGGAATAGAAGCCGCCGGAGAAGGAGTTCAGACCCCCCGCCACGCCGCCACACTATCCGGCGGGCTCCCGGGGATATTGCATGGATCCCTGAGCTACCTGCTTCAGACACAGTACGGACAGATTGCGGAAGCGCATTCTGTAAGTGCCGGTCTCGATTATCCCGGTGTAGGTCCCGAACATTCGTTCCTCCGGGACTCCGGAAGGGTTACCTATGCGGCGGTCACAGACAGTGATGCTCTGGACGGGGTGCAGCTTCTTTCTTCCAAAGAGGGTATTATTCCGGCTTTGGAAACGGCGCATGCCATCGCCTATCTGGACACCATGATGCCCAAAACACAACCTGATGAATTCGTGGTGATCAACTGTTCCGGCCGGGGCGACAAAGATATGGAAACCATCTCCAAATTCATGAACCGAACATGACAGCCTCCGGTTGACACAATGGAGCATGACTGCATCCTGGCATGTGAGATCATTCCGGCCATAGAACCGAAGATCACGAAGTGCTAAAAAAATTATAAACAGATGAAATAATGAGCAACAAAGGAAGAATTGAAAGACTGTTTGAAACCAGGACCGGCCACGAGAAAATCATGAGCCTGTTCCTGACTGCCGGCTATCCGGATCCGTCGGAAACGGTGGCGCTGGTCAGGGAACTGGAAACATCTGGTGCCGACATATTGGAACTGGGCATGCCTTTCAGCGATCCCTTGGCAGATGGACCAACGATACAGTACGCCAGCAAGGTGGCTCTCGAGCAAGGTGTAAACCTGGATTCCATTTTTGGCATGATCAGGGAGATCCGAAAGACCTCGCAAATACCCATTGTGTTGATGGGCTACATAAATCCCGTTTTGCAATACGGACTTGATGCTTTTTTTCGCAAAGCGAAAGCATCGGACGCAGATGGAATCATTCTTCCGGATGTTCCGCCGGGTGAATTCCCGGAAATCGAAGATCTCTGTCGAAAACATGGCATCGACTCGATACATCTCGTGGCGCCAAACACATCCGACAGCAGGATGCAGGAAATTGACAGAGCCAGCCGTGGATTTGTCTATTGCGTGTCGGTCACTGGTGTCACCGGGACGCGCGAAGGGGACGAAGTGAGCCGCTCGGTTTCAGGTTTTATCCAAAGAGTTCGTAAAAACGTAACCCGGAATCCGGTCCTTGTCGGATTCGGGATCCGGTCTCATGCCGACGCCATGGCCGTTTCAAGCGAAACGGATGGTTTTATTGTCGGCAGTGCGCTGATCGATTACATCCGCGGTATCTATCCCGGTCCGGACTGGATCAAAAAGACAGGTGATTTTGTGCGGGAGCTGAAATACGGCTCACAGATCCGTGAAAAATCAACTCATCCATAAGATTCCACAAGACCAATATGTGCAGAATTGCCGAATCATCAGGTCCAAGCAGCCCCTGGATCGCAGCATTCACTCATATCATAAATCACAGGCATATTTCGTTATCCACAAGACAATTCAACTGATCCAGCAACATAATACATGCCCATAATGCCCATGAACCGTTTATCTGTTTACCTGACCGCACTGCTCGGGCTCCTTCTTTTCGTGACTGCCTGCGACCAGGACTACCGGCGTACCGCCCAGGGCGGCTTATCCGAAGTACTGGTGGTGATGGACTCTACGCAATGGGACGGTCCCGTCGCGGAAGCCATCAGGGCTACTTTCGGCCGGGAAATGATGACCCTCCCGCGTCCGGAAGAAAAATACAACCTCCGGTTTATGGATATCAGGACCAACAGGGACCTGGATTATGCCAAAAGCTTCAGAAACACCATATTTGCGGCTCCTATCGATGAAGAAAGCAATGTGGGTTCGTTCATACGGGCCATTATGAGCGAGGACATCAAAGAGCGTATCGCCGATGGCCGAAACTTCGCATTTCCGCTTCGCGACCGATGGTTCCGGGACCAGTGGACGCTTTTTCTTTCGGCCCCGGACCAGCAGGCACTTGCACAAAGGATTCTCGATTCGGAGCGTTCCATTGTGAGCAGTCTTGACCAGGTTGAGCGGCAAAGGTGGAAGCGCCAGGTATACCGCAGGGGAGAGCAGGCGCATCTGGCCGATTCCCTGATGGAAAACCACGGATTCAGCATCCGGGTGCAGCACGACTACCGGATCGGGGTGGATACGACCGGATTCGTATCCATGCGTCGTTACCTTAACGACAATGACCGCTGGATCTGGTTCGCCTACAAGGAGGATTGGGAGAATGGGCTGGATGATGTCGACCAGGAGTGGGTCAACGCAGTCCGGGACAGCCTGAACCGGCAATTCATCCGCGGCACCCGCGATGAGTCCTATGTGACAACAGAATATCGCGCACCCCGGGCCATTGAAACCGTCAGGACACAGGTCAATGGCCGTCCCGCCCTCGAAACAAGAGGAACCTGGCGCATGACCAATGACATCATGGGTGGACCGTTCCTCCACTATACTGTATTCGATGAGCAACAGAACCGGCTCTACATGATGGAATTTGCCCAGTTTGCCCCAAGATACAGCAAACGCCGCTTCATGAATCAGTTCGAAGCCATGGCACATACCTTCGAAACGGATACGACGCAGGTACCGGAACCTGTAGCCCTGAGATAAGACCGGGAAGTCCCTGTTCCTGTGCTGATGGATCATTCTGCAGGTATTGACGGACTATCTCACAGGTTCAAGTGGGTTATTTGCCAGTTTTATAAGCGTTATCTCACAGGTTCAAGTGGATTATTTCCCAGGTTCATCTGGGTTATCTCTCAGGAATACGCGGAAAAATCCTGAAACATAAGCAGGATTCGGCATTTCTGATTCAGTGAGGATGCCGAATCCACCCGGCTGAAGATTTTATGCACCATGCCATAAAAATTATCAATCAAAAGTACCATGGCGCATAGATATCTTCACAAAAAATTCATGCTTTTGCAGTTTTTTTGAGGTAATAACCTGGTCATGCATCCGCACCTCAAAAAACGCCTATGGAAGCTCTTGAACTGGCACGCTGGCAGTTTGGAATAACCACTGTCTATCACTTTATATTTGTGCCACTTACACTTGGTCTCTCTGTACTGGTGGCCATTCTTCAAACGTTTTACTACCGCACAGGGGACATCCATTACAAAATGCTCACCAAGTATTTCGGAAAGCTGTTTGTAATCATATTCACCCTTGGTATTGTAACCGGAATCGTGCAGGAATTTCAATTCGGCATGAACTGGTCGGAATATTCCCGGTTCGTGGGGGATATTTTCGGGATTCCGCTTGCCATTGAAGCCCTGACCGCATTTTTCATTGAATCCACCTTCCTCGGGCTCTGGATTTTCGGGTGGACCCGCCTCCCCAAAGCCGTCCACCTTGCCTGTATCTGGCTTGTCGCCATCGCGTCCAATCTTTCGGCTGTCTGGATCCTGATGGCAAACTCCTGGATGCAGGTGCCTGTGGGGTATGAGTTGGTCGGCGGCCGGGCCGAACTGGCTGATTTCATCGCCATTTTGCTGAACGAGCGGTTGCTGGTTCAGATGCCGCACACCATACTTGGCGGTTTCATCACCGGTGGCATGTTCGTCCTCGGACTGAGTGCGTGGATGATCATCCGCAATCAGCAGGCCGAGATCTTCCTGAAATCGGCAAAAATCGCTCTGGTTTTTACCGCCGTTGCAAGTCTTCTCACTGCCACAACGGGACATGATCAGGCCCAGGAGACCGTCAAAACCCAGCCGATGAAAATGGCTGCCATGGAAGGGCTCTGGGAAACCGAACAGCCGGCGGGTTTTTCTCTTTTTGCCATTATCAACCAGCAGGAGGGAACCAGCAGCCGTGAAATACGGCTGCCGTACATGCTGTCTGTTCTTGCCCATAACAACGTGACCAGTGAAGTGCGGGGCATGAACGATATCCAGGCCGAAATGGAGGAAATACACGGTCCCGGGGATTATCTGCCTCCGGTTGCCATCGTCTACTGGAGCTTTCGGATCATGGTGGGACTCGGAGTCCTGTTCATCATCGTGGCTTTCTGGGGACTATGGCTCTGGTGGAAAGGGAAGCTGCAGGACCACGGTCTGTTCCTGAAAACCAGCATCGTTATGATCTTCCTTACATTCCTGGCAAATACGGCCGGATGGATGGTGGCTGAAATGGGTCGGCAACCCTGGGTGGTATATGAATTGCTGCTGACCGCTGACGGTGTCTCCCCGTCGGTATTTAAAAACTCGATCTGGATTACCATGATCGGCTTCACCTTTGTCTATGGCGTTCTTGCCGTGGCTGCCTTCTATCTGGTCTGGTATTTCGGGAAACAGGGCGCCCACGAAGAGGAAGAGGGTGTTGAAACCAATTTACACACGTACTAAAGGAGGCGGAGATCATGGATTTACAAACATTCTGGTTCATACTAATTGCCGTCCTTTTTATCGGATATTTTTTTCTGGAAGGGTTTGACTTCGGAGTCGGCATCCTGATGCCCTTTGTCAGCAAGGACGAAGTGGACCGCCGGGTGACCATCAACACCATCGGTCCGTTCTGGGATGCCAACGAAGTATGGCTGATAACAGCCGGCGGTGCCATGTTTGCCGCGTTTCCCCACTGGTATGCCACACTTTTCAGCGGATTTTACCTGCCCTTGTTCCTGATCCTGCTGGCATTGATTGTTCGCGCTGTGGGATTTGAATTCCGAAGCAAAATGAAAGAGAGGTGGTGGCGCCTCACGGCAGATCATTTCATATTTTGGGGAAGTGTGCTTCCCGCCTTTCTGTGGGGTGTTGCTTTCACAAACATCGTGATAGGCCTTCCCATCGGAGAGGATATGAACTTCACCGGAACGCTTCCGGCCTTGCTCAATCCCTACGCGCTGCTTGGCGGACTCGTTTCACTGGTCATGTTCACCTTGCACGGTGCGATTTTCCTGAGCTTGCGTACAACCGATGAGCTTAAGGCCAGGGTGGAGAAAACGGCTAAATTGATGTGGATTCCCGTAGGTGTCATCCTGCTTACCTTTGCCCTGCTCGGATACCGGCAGACCATTCTTTTCGAAGAGTTCGGTATTATTCCGGGAACCCTGCCCATGATAGCCATAGTGTCCTTCCTCGCCGTCATCGTGTTTATGAATATCAACCGCTTTGGCTACGCTTTTGCCGCCACCGGGGCAACGATAGTGTTCGGTTCACTGGTCGTATTCCAGGGCATGTTCCCGCTGGTGATGCCGTCCAGTCTGGATCCGGACTTTCATCTGACCATCTACAACGCCTCATCAAGTGACCTCACCCTGACGATCATGTCGGTGCTTGCGATCATATTTGTGCCTATCATTCTTGCCTACCAGGGATGGAGTTACTGGGTGTTCCGCGAGCGTGTCACCCGTGATGCCATCCCGCGGAGCTGATTTCTTTGATGACAGACTACAGCAGCAGCCATAAGAGACTGTTCCGCCTGGCGTTCGTACATCGGACACCCTGGGTCCTTATGGCCTTGCTGAGTTTTCTTTCAGCGGCGACCATCATCGTGCTGATGCATGGCCTGAGTATCGCCATTGACGCTGTCTTCATGCAGCAGACACCGCTTGCGCTCGTCCAGCCGGCACTGGTACTCATTGCAGGAGCTATAGCTGTCAGGGGTATCCTGTTCTGGATCCATGAAATCCTGGCTCAAAAAACCGCTTCACAAATAAAAGCCAGACTTCGGGAGCAGCTGTTTGGTAAAATTCAGCAACTGGGTCCCGCCTGGACCGAAACCCAGAACAGTGGAGATCTGGCCGCCACTGCCGTGGAAGGGGTGGAGAAACTGGACACCTACTATGCCCGCTTTATACCGGCGGCTATTCATATGGCTGTTGTTCCGGTTGTAATTGTGATTGCCGTTTTTCTTATTGACTGGCTAAGTGGACTCATCCTGCTGATCACCGGCCCGCTGATCCCCGTATTCATGTCCCTTATCGGCATGCGTGCCCGACAGCAAGTTCAGAGGCAATGGGCTACACTTCGCTATCTGAGCAGCCATTTCCTGGATGCGGTTCAGGGACTGAGAACGCTGAAGCTGTTCACCAGGGAGGACAGGAAACACACAGAAATTGAGCACATCAGCAACCGCTTTCGTGTTTCCACCATGGGGGTGCTCAAAATTGCATTTCTTTCCGGCTTTGTACTGGAGCTGTTTGCCTCTCTTGCAACAGCCCTGGTTGCCGTCGAAATCGGTGTTCGGCTTATTGAGGGACATATAGTTTTTCAGGTCGGCCTTTTTGTGCTCCTGCTTGCACCGGAATACTATCTCCCGTTCCGGATGTTCGGTGCACAGCATCACGCCGGCATGGAAGGTTCTGAGTCGGCGGGAAGGGTTTTCGCTATCCTGGACACAAATGCTTTGACTCAAAAAGTAATCTTTAATGGTGGAATTGATGTGCAGAAAACTTCAGATTTTCAACAGCTTTTACAAATTGAATACTCAGAACCGGTAAAATCCCGGGATTATTTACAGGATAAAACAGCAGCCGCGGCAACAGAAGAGCAGGCAGGAAGCCCGTCCGTTACGGTAGTTTTTGAAAATGTCACATTTACATATCCGGGCAAATCGTATCCAGTGTTATCAAATTGTTCATTTATGTTGCCCAAAGGAACTAAAACGGCGCTTGTTGGTGTAACTGGCAGCGGTAAGACAACCATCTTGCGACTGCTTACGCGTCAGCTTGCACCTGACAGTGGATGGATTACGCTGGGTGGCATGCCGACGACGAAGACGGATGATGGCGCATGGCTTGAAAAGATGGCGGTGGTCAACCAGACCAACTGGTTTTTCGACGATACGATACTGGCAAATATTCAGGCAGCACGTCCCAATGCCACGTACGAGGAGGTTGTCTCGGCATCTAAAGTTTCCGGAGCGCATGAGTTCATTCAAAAGCTGCCGGATGGATATCTTACCGGAACCGGCGAATTTGCCGCACGGTTCAGTGGCGGCGAGCGGCAACGCATATCCATTGCCAGGGCGCTTCTCAAGGATACCCCGATACTGATACTGGACGAACCCTCATCGGCCCTGGATCCCGAAAGCGAAGACAGGATAAATCGCGCACTGGATGAGCTGATGGTCAGCAAAACCGTTTTTCTGATCGCTCACAGGCTTTCGACGGTTCAAAAAGCGGACAATATCCTTGTCCTTGAAGATGGCCGGATTGCAGCGCAGGGAACCCATACCTATTTACGTGCAAATTGTAAACTCTATGAACAGATGGTATCTGCATACGCTTCCTGAATATTAGGGCTCTGCAAGTCAGACGGTAAAAATAAGACATGAATATCCATCTCGCATTATCACGGTTTTTAAAACGCTATCCCTGGAGGATCACTGCGGCAGTCTTGCTCGGGGCAGGAACCATACTGGCGGGGATTGGTCTGCTTGCCAGCTCCGGGTATCTGATTTCCGCAGCTGCACTGCGTCCACCTATACTGGATCTCATGGTCATCATAGTTTCCGTTCGGTTTTTCGGCATCAGCAGGGCTGTTTTGCGATACTCAGAGCGGCTGCTATCCCATGACATCACGTTTCGTCTGCTTCTGCAAATGCGGAGCCGTTTTTTCAGGGCACTGAGCAAAACTTCCGCGTCCCGTCTGCTGGGATTCCGTTCCGGCTCATTGCTTTCGTCGATAACATCCGACGTTGACGAGCTTCAAAACTACTACGTTCGCGTATTCACGCCGGTTATCGTTGCGGTTCTTGTAACTCTGACGTCTTTTTTCTTTTTGAGGGCATTCAGTCCTGCAGCTGCCTGGATCACGCTGGCGTTTCTGCTGTTGAATGGCGTAGCAGTACCTGTAGGAGTTCGGCGGCTTGCACGCGGACTGGGAGCCAGGCAACGGCACCTCAGAAGTGAGCTGTCTCACTTGTGGGTGGAACACAGTCAGGGAATACTGGATATCCGCCTTTATGGGTTACAGAATGCATACATCAAACGTAATAAAGAGCTGTGCAGTGAGATATCAAGGCTGGAGCGCAGGCAATCGGCTGTAACCGGGCTGCATGACGGCCTGCACAGCTGGATCCTTTTTTCGGCAGCAGCTTTGGCGCTGTTCGTAACAGCACCCCTGGTCCTTGACGGTACGCTTTCAGGGGTCATGCTGGCGCTGGTCGTGCTGTCCGTGATGGCTTCCTTTGAGGCCACACAAAACCTGGGCACGGCTTTCCAGTATCTGGAAACTACAGAGAGAGCGGCTGAAAGTCTGTTATCATTGACCGGTGGGGTGCTTTCATTTGAAGACCGGGACCACACTGGCCGGGACCTTAGTGACCGGTACAAAGACGACAACAGACCCGCAAAAGAATCTGGAACCAGTAACGCCCAGGCGGCGGCAAGCCTGGTGTTTGATAACGTCCGTTTTTCATATTGTGAAAACCCGGTGCTTGACGGCATTGGCTTTGCTATACAAAGTAGAGAAAAAGCAGCTCTTGTCGGTCCTTCCGGAAGCGGTAAAAGTACGGTTGTCAATCTGTTGCTGAAATTTTACGACCCTGCCGGGGGTTTTGTGTCTGTTGGGGATAATAAGCTTGCGGATATCCCGGCGGACCGGGTCCGTGCCATGATCGCTGTAGTGGATCAATTTACCTATCTGTTTCAGGACACGCTACGAAGCAATTTGAAAATAGCCCGGGAAAATGCGGACGACGGGGATCTTCTCCAATCATTGCAGGATGCCCATTTATGGTCCTGGTATCAGGGACTTGAAAAAGGGCTTGACACACAACTGGGAGAGCACGGCAAGCAACTTAGCGGTGGTGAGCGTCAGAGAATGGCCATTGCCAGGGCTTTGCTCAGGAATTCACCCATCTGGATCCTTGATGAACCTACCGCCAATCTGGATACCATCACTGAAAAAGCGATCGTAAAGACCATCCGACAAGTCACCAGGACCAGAACTGCGTTGTGGATTACCCACAGACTCGTACAAATGGACTACTATGATCGGATTTATGTGCTGGAAAATGGCAGGATTTCAGAGAGAGGGCGACATCACCAGCTCATGCGAAGGAAGGGGTGGTATTCGGACATGATCCGACTGCAGTCGAATATGTTGCAGGAAGAGATAGAGACGGCATAACAGGGGCTGTCAGCAGTCAGACAGGAGATCGAACGAACAGGTCATTTATATACTCTGCTCTTATTACAAGATCAGTCCATGGACATGGTCATACTGTCAGCAATTCTGCGGTATTCCACGTATTCGTCCGGGGTCAGATCGGCAAACATGTAATTCATCGGGTCTACAGGTCGCCCGTTCCTGACTACCTCGTAATGAAGATGCGGTCCGCTGGTAACTCCGGAGTTTCCGCTCCGTGCCACAATCTGTCCACGCTCCACTTTCACACCGGGTCTTATGCCATCAGCCAGGCTGGAGAGATGAGCATATCTTGTTTCATATCCGTGACCGTGGTCAATGACCAGCAGAAGTCCGTAAGTCCGCCAGCGCCTTGCAGATTTGACAACGCCATCACCGGTGGCATAGACCGGGGTGCCGACCCTTGCCCTGAAGTCCACACCCTCATGCATGCGCTTGTAGCCGAGGACCGGATGAGGGCGCATTCCGAATCCACTAAGAATGATACCTGAGACCGGACGGATGGCCGGTATGTTTCTCATCAGCTCCTTGTTCTGGTTGTAATTAGCTTTTATTTCCTCGAAGCTGAGTTTCTGTATGTTGATGCGGCGTTCAATACCCTCAAGATTACTGGCTGTCCATCGAAGCAGATCAGATGATGGGTCACTGTAGGCATCAAAACGGGCATAGATATCGGCCCCGCCAACACCAGCCTGACGCTCATCATCGGATATTGGGTCAATTCCAAGCATGGTCCGGTAGATGTCATTATCCATGCTTGCTATCGTGGCTATCTGCTGATCCAGGTATTCAATGCTTTTACGCGTTTCGTGGAGCTGATCGTAGAGCACCTTGTTTTCTGCCTTCAGTGCTATTTCTGCTGGAGATCCAACCGAAAAAGAGAGAAGGGAGAGTGTGACAGCTGTAACCACAGCGCCCACCAGTATCCACAGGCTGAGCGTATAAATGACCCGCTCGGCCAATCCGTATGTCACGGGAATGAACTGGCATTCCTTTTCGTCGTAGTAGAAGTAATTTTCCAAACCTGGCTTGTCTTGATATCCTATGGGGCTTTTTACAGGACAATACTTTGTATGGCAAAGATATTATTATTGCGCAACAATACAAAACAAAGGGATTAAGTTATTGTTTTATCTATTCCAAATCCCCTTCAAAGTATTCAACGGCTCTCTGGATGACCGGGCTTCCGGACTTTTTACCGGCAATCCGGTCCTGGATTTTTTTCTGAAAGGCTTGAGCGGCGTCATATCCGTAGTGGGAGAGAAGATGGTTCATGGCGATGACTTCGGCAATGACGGTAATGTTTTTGCCGGGCGTAATCGGCAGGTTGATCGTGGGGATGTCAATGCCCAGGACAGAAGTATTCTGCCGGTTGAGTCCGGTGCGGTCCACATGCTGGGATTCGTCCCACAAGCTGAGTTCCAGGATCACTTCCACCCGTTTCTGATACCGGATAGCCCGAATGCCGAACATGGACATCACATCCACGATGCCGAGTCCCCGTATCTCCATGAAATGTTTATTGATCTCGGTCGGGGAGGCGATCAGCACATTGCTTTTTTTGGTCAGGATGATGACATCGTCGGATACAACACGGTGGCCCCGCTCTACCAGATCAAGCGCCACTTCGCTCTTGCCGATGCCGGATTTGCCCGATATAAGGATACCGACACCGTATACATCCACCATGGATCCGTGTACCATGGTCTGTACGGCAAACTGATCCTCCAGGAAGTCACGCACGAGGAACATGAAGCGGGTTGTCTCCATTGGCGTCTGGAAAACCGGCAAGCCGGCTTTTTCGGCGAGTTGCAGAAAGGAATCCGGCAGCGTATTGTTATCGGTCAGGAAGATAACCGGCACAGGGAATTTGGTGATTTCCAGGAAAGCCCTGAGGCAGACATCCTCACCGATGTGATCGATGTATTTCCGTTCGCTGTTGCCGATAACCTGGATTCTCTGGTGGGAAAAAAGATCTACGTAGCCGGCAAGGGCCAGTCCGGGCCGGTGCAGGTCGGTATCGGTGATCTTGCGTTCGGTGGAGAAGGATTCCGATGTACAGGGATGGATATCGAGCTTTAGCTTGGCACGAAGCTGCTCAACCAGAAAAGAGACACGGATATTCTCTTTTCTGGGAACAGCTTTTATATTTTTGTATGGCATTATTGTAAATATGACGTACAGAATACCTGATCAAACGTGATCAGGTGTCAGTTGCGGGAAAATCGTTTGTCTTTGTATTTGAGAAGTTGCCGGCGCATGTTATCCACAGCAGAACGCACAGCCTGCTCATATGCCGGACCCGCTTCCGTGGCTTTGAGCAGGTCCTGTTTGACTTTGACCGTTAGTTCCGCCTTGGCCGGGTTATCGTTATCCGGGGATGGTTCCAGAACGATATCGCAGGAGTAGATCCTGTCGAAAAACCGTTTCAGTTTATTAATCTCCTCGGTAGTGAAGTCCTGGAGATTCTGGCTTGCTTCAAACTTTCGGGCTGTGAAATTGATATTCATTATCTGAGATGGATTAGGGTTCATGTTGAAATGGAGAATGTCATAAAACGGCTTAAAAGACAAACATGGTTTTCATTCAGAATCGGGGGTATCTGCGCGCGGATGTGCTGTCCGATAGACATTGCGAAGGTGTTCCACGCTGGTACCCGTGTAGATTTGGGTTGCGGCCAGGTCAGCGTGTCCCAGTAGTTCCTTGATGACCCGTATGCCGGCTCCACGGTCGAGCAGGTGTGTTGCGAAGCTGTGCCGCAGGACATGGGGGCTTTTTTGGCTGACTTCGCATACGCGCGAAAGGTACAGTGATACCTTTCGCTGGATCAGTCTTGGATAGACTCGTTTTCCGGAATCGGTGAGAAATAGTGCATTCCTATCGTCCTCTCCGGTTTTGGAACCAGTTAGCTGCGGTCTGTCCGCGAGGTAATTGCGGAGTGCCGTGGATGCGGGATCTCCGAACGGGATGATGCGTTCCCTGGCGCCTTTCCCGAATACCTTGACCCGTTTACGGTTCAGATCAAGATCGGAAGTGTTCAAACCGACCAGTTCCGAAAGCCTCATACCTGTACTGTAGAGGAGTTCCATAATGGCCAGATCTCTTTTACCGGACGGACTGTCGGTTTCGATTGTTTCCATCATGAGTCCAAGTTCATCCGGACGTACAGTTTTTGGCAGGCGGTGCTCTTTTTTTGGATTCATGAGCATATGTGCCGGATTGTGGAGGATCTGGCCTCTTTTGTACGCGAATTTCAGGAATGAGCGCACGGATGCGCTTTTCCTTGCGAGTGTGGATTTGGCAGCCTTTGAAGACATCAGGGAGCCAAGCCAGAGTCGGATCATGAGTCTGTCTATCCGGTTATAGTCCAGGTCCACAGGCCTTATTTCCCATTCCATACAACAGAAATCCAGAAACTGACGGATATCACATTGATAGGCTTCCACGGTTTTTGAGGAAGCATTACGCTCAATTTCAAGATATCTGATAAAGCGGCCGAGCAGGAGGAAGTCACTCATAATCCGTCATTCCTGTATTCATCCTTCTGATAAGATAATCAATGCATCTTCATTTAAAAGCAGAAATTATTAAAAATTGAAAAAAAAATTGTAAGGAAACGTGGTCTCGATACTCTTAAGAAGTGCCTGTTATCAATTATGTTGTTTGTAGCTAAAATAAAACCATGGATAAAACCTGAGATACTATGAAAATTTCCAATGATCGTCTGAAAGAACCGTCGTACCGCCAAATGGATATAGCTGTAGGTGTTCTCATCAGCCATATTCTTGAGATCCGAAATGTGACAGAGTGGGCTGCCTGCATGGGTTACTCCCGATCCCACTTTTGCCGCAGATTTAAAAAACGGTTTCAGGAGAACCCGAAGATGGTACTCAGGAGGGCACGTTTCAGAAAAGTCTGCAGGGTAATCCAGTCAGACTGGTCGGCTACCGCTTACAAGGTGGCGCTGGAATCCGGTTTCGAAAATGACAAGGCGCTTCACAAGTTCCTCCAGAGGAATTTCAACTGGGGGTTTCTCTCTTTAAAGGACGAGTTGAAGCGGAATGCTTTCCGATCCAGAAAGATTATCTCCTTTGCGGCTGAATCAGATTATGAATATATCATCGGTTCCAGTCAGAAACGGCAAAAGCAGGAGAAAGAACAAAAAAAGGAGAATGGAATGGACTCGCGGCAACAAAAAAGACAGAGAAAAGGACCAGAGCAGCCCGGTTTTCCAAAATGGCACGGTGGTTCAGACAGGCCGTCCTTTCCAGGTGGGGCCGCTCTTTAAAAGACGATCGTATATCACCACGAAAGCAAGCATATGAAACCAGAGTATACCGGGCAGATACATAAAACCTGCCAAAAAAGACCAGTTATAAAACTTTGATATCCAAAGTCGCTGTATCAAAGCCGTCAGAACTACCAGGCCTGACAGTGATGCGATCAGGGGCTTGTCGTTTGGCTCCAGGATACCGGCAAGTGTTGCAATCAGAACAAGTGCGGGGAGCACATAAACAGTGAAGTGCAGAAGCCATGCGAGGACAAAAAGTGGAGTATTGTAGTTGAACCCGGCAAAGAAATTTTTACGAAATCCGTTAAAGATTTCGGAAGGGCTGCGATACATACGGCACCACAGCCTGTCTGTACCATGGAACATCCGCATGGTTTTTCCTTTTCGGACGACCATCTTTGCCAGCATGACATCTTCGACTACCTGATCTTTGACGGGCTTATGTCCCCCAATTTCCCGGTATGTATCTCTTTTAAAGATCATGCACTGTCCGCATGCGCTTGCAAACATGGGTTTCACTTTCTGACGAAGGTTTCGGAAGGGTATCCATGCCGGTGCCTGATAACTGTAACGTGTGGGGAGATAGGCGGCCACAGTGGCATAGACTGACGATACGACGGTTTTTTCCAGAAGTGACTCCATGATCTGATGGGGCCAGACCGTAGCAAAATCAAGTTCGAATCTATGGACGCCCTCCATGATCGATGTGATGGCATTGGAAGCAAGCCAGGTATCGGCATCAAGAAAGATATAAATATCGCCACGGGCATGTCCGGCCAGCTGCTGACAGGCCCAGTTTTTTCCAAGCCAGCCCTCCGGCCTTTCCAGGGAAGAATGGACGGTGACATGAATGTCAGATGACGGATCGTCCCGCATGCGGGATTTCATGGCATCACGGAATTCTTCGGCGATTTCCCTGGTGCTGTCTTCGGACTGATCATCCAGAATATGGATATCCAGACGGGGCCGGTCCTGTTTGCCGAGGCTGTTCAGCAATTTTGGAAGATTGCTTTCCTCGTTTCGGGCTGGGATTAAAATGGAAACCCAGTCAGGTTCTGAAGTGGTTTCCCCGTTTAATTCCGGGGCTGACAGTGTCGCACTGGAGTTCAGGTCGGCCAAGCCAAGGAAGTGGCTGCGATTGTGAATCAGAATCAGGGAAGTGGCGAAAAGAAAAAAAACTCCAAAACCAAGGAGCCAGATCAGGTAGACATCCATTACTGTGCGATGTCAGTTAATGTTTTCATTTCCCTTGAGGAACAGAGACCGGTCGCTCCCAAGGTATTCGCTGTCAAAAATCATTCCGGCAACCCACTCCTTGACATCGGCGACGTCAGTTACTTCTTTGTCAAGCCGGAGCATGGCATATTCAATCAGACGCTCCATTCGTCTGGCATCCAGTATGCCAATGTAATACAGCTCCAGAATGTAGCCATAAGCGTCTGAAGATACGCGGGATCGTTCATTGGGATGAAGCACACGTGGCGAAGGCAGGTTTTTCATTTCAGCCCGTTCCCCGATAAATTCACCTGATTCATGCTTCTGGATCAGCCAGGAATAGGCGGCGCTGATTTCCGAGTGATTGTAGCCACGCAGTTTATCAAGCTTTATATCCTTTAGCTTGGCGCCAATATGGATCCTTTTGACCAGATATATGATCAGATCGATAACGTTGTTTTGCATTCAATAATCCAGATAAAGCCTAATGTATTTATTTTCCAGAGAGTGCATGTGGTTTCGCTGCGCCTCAGTTTCATCATCATAGCCAACCAGGTGCAGCAGGCCATGTATGACTATTCTAAGCACTTCTGTGTCGAAGGTCACACCGATCTCCTCAGACTGGCGTCGTATCTGAGGTGCGCAGCAAAAAAGTGTTCCTTCCACCGGGTCATCATTTTCATGATAAGGAAATGTTATGATATCTGTTACATGGTCGTGTCCGAGATACCGACGGTTCATCTCCAGGATTTCCATATCGTTCACAAAAACCACTTCCACATGTAGAAAATTCCTTTTTTCATGTTCATGGACCAGATCTATGAGACACCGCAACATATCGCCTGAGAACGGGATGTTCTCATCGGTCTGGTTAAACATCTCAAAGGATACCGGATCCATCAGGGGCAATTGCAATAGCCAGGGTTTTACGATAATACCTGCTTAATCATCGTCAAAATTGAATCCTTCAAAATCTATGGACTCGGTAAGGGATAACGCCACGCTGCACATCATCACTTCCGGGGGCAATTTGGTAAAGTCACCGCTTAGCAGAGAGTCATTCACATTGGCATACAGGCTGCAACCAGCCTCTTTTTCAATGATAAGACCTGATATTTTGGAACCATCTTTTCCAAAAAACGTAATCTGATGAAGCATGTCACTGGCTACGAACGCGGTGCAGTTATGCAACTGGAGAAAAGTATCCTGCGTGTAGACGGAGATAAGATTGACAGGTTCTTCGTCAATGAGCAGCCCAAGGTGAATTTCAAGAGCCATCTTCCGGTTTGATTCCGTATTGGTAATCTCAAATCGGTAAACACTGCCGCTTTTTTTGGGCTCAGAACCAAGAATATTGGCTATTGTGGAAATATTTTCCTCAGTGAATTTATGGATCATTTCAAAAAAAGGGTTTTGGCAGGGCAGAAGTGGGATAGCACTATGGATAAATATAACGCTCACAGCGGAATATTGGAACAGATGATTATTCACCAAAAATTCTGCTGACCCGCATCCTGTTCTCTTCGCGATCCCGTGGAAATGGCAGTCTGTTGTCCGAAACCTCGGCAATAAAGTCAGCCAAGGCCAGTGCTTCATCCTCCAGGTCATTCATGAAAAATATCCGCTGCAGTATCATGTACCTGCTGGATTCAAAAGAAAGTTCACGAAAAATCTGCTGTCGTTCCCTGTTCAGGGTCTGCAAGCGATGCTGCAGCTCCCTCCGTCTCCGTGAATCCATGCGGCGGCCTGCTTCGTCCATCCGCTGTTCCAGCATGGAGATTTCAGCTTCGACCTGGCCCAGTTCCCGCACATAATTGCGAAATGCAATGTCGAGATCCCGTCTTGACTTTCCGGCGAGTTCAAGGGCGCGGTCATTCACTCCGACTTGTGCGTAGCGATAGGCATAATTAAGTATGGAGGTGGGATCTCCTTCGATGACGGTAAAAGGAATGTGGGTTTCCCCCCACTTGAGCCAGTAGGCGGCGCTGTCTGGTTGTTCCGCTTCGAGAAACGCTCCGGCCTGCCGATTGATGATGGTGCGGTAATTGTCCATCATCCGGCGGATATTCTCATCGAAATAGGCTTTTTCGTTGTCTATTTCACGCAGCCGGAATGACTTGAGCCGTTGACCATGAATCTGGGTATCGAGCTGATTGCCTGTCCGGAAGGGCATGACACGAAATGCCTTTCCTTCCAGGCGGAAATAATTCTGCAGGTTCATCTGCGCATCCCGGGCCACGGTTGTTGAGAAGTAGACGGGACGGACCCAGCGATTGGTTCTCAGGATTTCCATGACCATGTCATCCTGTATGCGGGTGTAATGCATTTCATTTCCGTCCCTGTCCCGGCCCAGGAAAATTCCTTCCAGATACCAGGTCACTTCGTCATCCAGTTCTTGCAGCGGCACGCCAAATCCCATTTCTTCAGGTATTTCACCGGGAGCCCATGGGAAGTCGATCTCCCCCGCATAAATCTGTCTGAGAAATTCGCGGTCCACCGGTATGGAGATATCGCCCGGCCGGTGGAAGTCAGACGCGCGCCGGAACTGAAACTTGTCGTTCAGCCTGTCCACTTCGGCATCGGTCAGATCGATGGGGACAGGTGGTGCTTCATGATTCCAAAGATTCTTCATCTGCTTGATGTACCACTCGGTATTGAGCAGGCTCAGATTAACGACCCGTACATCCGTGCGCAGGCCTTCTACTTCCTGGAGGTACCAAAGCGGAAAAGTGTCATTATCGCCATTGGTAAAAAGGATAGCGTAGGGAGCCGTACTGTTAAGCAGGTTATAGGCGTAGTCCGGAGCCACATACCGCAGGCTTCTGTCATTATTTTTGTAAGTTTGACTTCCAATCAGCACAGGTAGAGCTAACAGCATCAAAGCCAGTGCCCCGTATGCTGCATACTGATTTGACTTCAGATAATGCTTGACCAGCTCAATAAGGCCTGCGGCACCGATGCCTATCCATATGGAGAAAGCGAAGAAAGAGCCGGTGTAGGAGTAATCACGCTCCCTGGGCTGGAACGGGGTTTGGTTCAGGTAGGCGACAATCGCAAGACCGGTCGCAACAAAAAGGACAAGTACACCCAGGGCTCGTTTCCAGTCCTTTCTGAAATGGAAGAACATGCCTATAAGCCCTAGCGCAAATGGGAAAAAGAAATACCGGTTGTGGGCGCGATTATGGGTAAAGTCACTGTTTTGTTCAAAACCTGATATCCACCGGGCACCCTGCAGGTCACTGTCCCTGCCGATGAAATTCCATGCGAAATACCTGAGATACATATAGTTCACCTGGTAACTCAGGAAGAAGTGAAGGTTACTGCGATACTCTGCGTACTTTTGCTGGTGCCGCTGATCGGGTGAGTACCTTCTTGGAAAAAGTTTCGGGTTACCCCGGTCAATTCCACCGATTTCATTGCTGTAGCTGTCGCCTCGAAACAGGGGTTGCTGGCCGTACTGTTCGCGTTTGAGATAACTTATGAAGCCATCTACCGTATCCGGCGAATTCTGATCGATAGCCGGGTTGACCTGTGACCGGATGTAGATCATGGAGTAACTGGAGTAGCCGGTCAGGATAAGGAAATATCCGAGCAGGACGATATTGGCAGTGCGATGGTTTTTTTTGTGCGTATAGTAAATGCCATATACAATAAGTCCGCCAAAGAGTATAAGAAAGGCAAGAGGTCCAAGCATGCCTCCGGTCACATCAGCAAATGAGCCAGCCAGGGCGGGAAGCTGAATGATGGTGAGCGGATAGATCAGAAAAAACACACCGACCGTTATGGCCGAGGCAATGGCAAAAGAGGAGAACTGAAATTCAAACTTTTTGAAATAGATAATCAGTCCAACGAAGAAAACGGCCAAAAGGCTGAGCAGGTGGACTCCAAAGGCCAGTCCGAAAAGAAAGGTGATCAGAAGCAGCCAGCGTTCATTTCGCAGGTCGTCATGATTTTCAGACCACTTCAGAACGAGCCAAACCACAAGAGCGGTAAAGGTAAGCGAGAGGGCATAGGTTTCGGCTTCGATGGAGGTAAACCAGTGGCTGTCGCTCACTGCAAACGTCAGCGCGCCGACCAGACCGCCGCCGTAGAGCCCGATCCGGTCGATAAGCGGGTAACTGTCGGTAGCATGACCGCGAAACTCACGGATAAGCCGTACGACAATCAGATACAGGAGCATGATGGTGGTAGCCGAAGCCAGCGCACTCATCAGGTTAATCATGTAGGCGGCAGACAGCGGACCGACGAACATGGAAAAAACGCGTCCAAGCAACAGATAGAACGGTGTTCCGGGCGGATGAGGTATCTGCAGGCCATATGCGCATGCAATCCGTTCACTGCAATCCCAGAAACTGGCAGTTGGCGGGAGCGTCAGCATGTACAGTATCAGGGCAGTAAGAAAAGAAAACGCAGCAAAAGCCTTGTTCAGCGATTTATGATCCGTCGGCATTGTATGGTATATTTGTAAAGAAGAGGAAAATTCCCAAATTTGCAGAATCTGTCACAGCTTGTAATAATAGGAAGAGCTGGTCCATTTATCAAAGCACATTCGATCGTTTTTTATGTCAATCTCATCGTTTTTTTTCTCAGCATCTGTCGGTTTCCCGCCGGAGGAACCTGAAACGTGTATGGTTGCTCAAAATGCACGGTCCGTGAGCAGCATTACGGATTACCCGGGGGAGACAGGTTCCGTTTCCGTAATAAGGAAAAACGTATTTCTTGCCGCCCTTATTTTGACGATTTCGTTCAGTGCTTCCTGCACAGCCTTTTTTGTGACCGAAACACAGGATGAACCCATTGAGGAGCAGGAGGGCTGGATTATCCCGGGTGGACCTGAACAGGTTCTCAGGGAGCGTACATGGAACCTGCATCACCAGAAACTGAGTGTCAGGTTCCGGTTCGAGAAAGAACAGGTTGTCGGGGAGACGGAGATGCTTTTTACAAGCAACCATATGCAGTCAGAGCTGATCATTGATGCAAAAACTATGGAATTTGATTCCATATATGATGTGCGTGCCAATAGAAACTTCACCTATGAACTGGATTCGGCTATTGTCACGATCCAGCTCGACCGGGACTATCTGGAAGGCGACACACTTGTCCTCGGGATCTCGTTTGTATCGACGCCGCCGCAGCGCGGACTTTATTTTGTAAACCCAAGAGGCGAGGATCCTGTTACGCCTACCCAGATATGGACGCTGGGACAGCCGGAGGATAACAGTTTCTGGTTCCCAACCATCGATCATCCGGCAGAGCGGGCCACCCAGGAGACATGGATCTCCGTACCCGACCGGTTTAAAACCTTGTCCAATGGACTGTTACTGGACAGCCGCATCCTGCCCGGAGATACGCTGCGGACAGATTACTGGAGGCTTCATCAGCCTCATGCACCGTACCTTTTCGTCCTGGCTGTTGGTGAATACGAAATTGTGGAAGAGAAAAAAGGAAATCTGCTCTATCGCTATTATGTAGAGCCTCAGTTTGTAGAAACTGTAGATCAGATTTACAAAAATACCGCTGACATGGTGCAGTTCTCCGAAGATATCCTTGAAATGCCCTATCCATGGGATCCGGTATATGCCCAGGCGCCGGTCCATGATTTCATAGCACGCGGCATGGAAAATACAACGGCAACCCTGCTGTACGATGCGGTGCAGTTCGATGCGAGGGCAGCCCGGGATCTGTCCAATCAGGATCTGATCATGCATGAAATCATCCACCAGTGGTTTGGCAACCTTGTGACTTGCAAGGATTGGGCCAATCTGCCGTTGAATGAAGGTTTTGCGAATTATTTCGAATCGGCCTACCGTCTGCACAACAACGGGCCCGACGAATATTTATGGAAAAACCATAATGATCGCCTGCGGTATTTTGCGGAAGCCGCACAGTACCGCCGTCCAATTATTTTCAACCGCTATTCGATTCCGGAAGACATGTATGACCGGCATACGTACCAGAAAGCAGGACAGGTGCTGCGCATGCTGCATGACTACCTTGGTGATGATATCTGGTGGCGGGGTGTGCGGCTCTGGCTTGAGCGCCATGCATTTGATGCCGTAGATATCTTTGATTTTCAAAGTGTCTTTGAAGATGTCAGCGGAATGGACCTGCAGCCCTTTATACAGCAATGGTTTATGGAGCCCGGGCACCCGTATCTTGATGTCTCGCATGAGATATCCGGAAACAGAGCGGAGTTGACGGTGCGGCAGGTTCACGACACCTTGCGGCAGCCCCTGTTTTCGCTTTACCCGGAAGTACTCATTGTGGCAGAAGGAGGGGAGGCCTGGCAAAGGATCAGAATCGACGAAGCGGAAAATTCGTTCTATTTCGAAGCAAATGACAATATCATTGATATCGTACTGGATCCCAAAAGGGTACAGCTTGCTGAATATTTCAGGGACATATCAATGAGTTCCTTGTCGCGACGCCTTGAAAGCGATCATTTGCTGGTACGGGCAGAGGCGCTTTCCATGGCAGAGGATTATATGGAATACCGGACAATCAGGAATCAGGTGGCTGAGGTGGCCATGAACGATTCTTTCTGGGGGATACGCATGACGGCTTACGGGCTCATTGCGGATTATGCATGGATGTATGAGCAGGAACAGGCCCTTTCCATGGTACTGCGGGCTACCAGCAGCACGGAACCTGATTACAGAGTCAGGCGGGAATCCCTTAACATATTGCGCAATATGGAAATACCTTTAGTAGATTTGCAAGAAAAAGTGCGTGATCACATTGCTTCGATGATGGCTGATACCAGTTACTTTGTGTCTGCAGATGCTATTGTGCTGGCCGGTGAGCTCTATCCGGAGCATACGGCGGGCATGGTTGCGCCCTATGCAGAGCTGGAATCGTATCAGGACGTCATCAAGAATGCCGTGGTTCGTGCCTTGATCCTTTCCGATGATCCGGATGCCACGGATATGCTTGTCGGGCTGGCTGATGATCCGGGAAGACGCAGTTACAGGGATTTAGCGTTGTCATACCTTGCAGAATCCGTGGGTGCTTTTGATGAGCGGAAAGCTGAGCGGGTCGCGGTTCTTTTTGGAAGGTTGATCGGCGACCCGAACCGGGATTATCGATTGCATGCGTACGCCGGTCTGGCAGCGACAGGTTCGTACGAACACCTTGATTTGCTCAGGGAGGCCAAGGATCAGAGAGAAATGGATGAGCATGAACTTCGCACCATTAAAGACACCATCAGGATACTGGAATACAACAGAACCCTGAACGGACAATGAAACGGAATGCGTGGAATAATTTCGTTTCATGAATTTGTGTTTGTTGTGATGAAAGCTGGCCGGGACGATGGAGATGACAAGGTGCTGGCAATGAAGGCAAGAAAATCGAGATGTTACTGGCCGTTTTTCCATATAGTCCGATATAGTAAAGTCGTATAATTAATATTATGTAAAGTCATGGATATGAAAATATTGCTGGCTGACAACAATTGATTTTACGCTGATAGCATAACCCTTCCCTTCCCTGAAGTTCTCAGGCGAACCAGGTCTCTTTTCGTTTTTCCTGATCGAGGATCTGCTCATCAAGATTGTATGCCCGATTGTAGCCTACGGTCAATATGAGAATCCCGGAGCTTGTCAAAATCATCCAGGCGTAAACAGGCAAAGTGAAAAGTGACTCAGGGATCCAGTACAGCAAGAATGTTATGGCAAAAAAGATGACCCCTACAAGCATGTAGGCATAATCGCTGTTCTCGTATGTCCGGAAGGCGTAAATT
The DNA here is from genome assembly GCA_007693825.1 of Balneolaceae bacterium. Classification (GTDB taxonomy): domain Bacteria; phylum Bacteroidota; class Rhodothermia; order Balneolales; family Natronogracilivirgulaceae; genus SKNL01. The sequence goes on along the minus strand of RECX01000230.1, from coordinate 5,620 downwards.
AGTAATGCGATGAGCAGTGCACTGCCCTGATAGAGTCCCAGGACCCAATATTTTACCACGACAGTGTCTATGATCATTGGATACATGACAATTAATACAAGAGGTATGAAAGTGAATGATTTCGGGAATCTTGAAAATACCGGTTTAAAGTCCCGAACAAGAGCCGCTGCGGCTGAAAGAAGGAATGAAACAGAAAAGACGGTAGACCACTCTCCTATGAATTCCGGATCCAGTACCGGGAAAAAAAGAGCGAGAAATGCTGACGCACCGTAAAGGGCCAGAAATGCTGCTGTGGTTCCCATGCAGAAATGAAATATTTTTCTGTCCATGACATACAGTCGAAAGAAATTGAATGTCGCATAGAACGATACTATAAACAGTATAACACCTGAAAGTCCAGTCATATGGTAATAATAATTTACATAATGAACGAATAAACGTTATTCAATCGGTTGTCATCTATCGATCGGAACATTCCGTTTTGCATCCATGGCAAGCATTCTTTCGGCAATTAGTTTCAACTGGTTTCTGTCAAAGCGGGTCATCCTTGCAATCAGGGTCAAAAAGTCCAATTCCCCATCTTTGAATGTGATTTTTTGTTGAATCAAGGAGGCATCCATTTTTTCAAGCAACGCAACAAAGTCAATACGCTGACTGATGAGCGTATCCAGTAGCCTTAGCGGATCTTCTTCAGAGGTGGTCACATTTTTGAGACGGGTCTCAAAGTCAATACTCAGACCGGAAGCAGCGTTGGCCTCCCCCCTCTGCACACTGACAAGAATTGGCAAGAAAAATCGATCGTGAGCCGTCCCGATCCTGGCCAGCACGTCGAGCACGGACTCCTGGCCCATAGGGCGGTCAGCATACGGTATATCCGGGAGCATCTGTTTCAGGGATTCAAGCTCCTCTGTCAGCCAGGCCGCATCCTGAATGAGATTCCGAAAAAATACGTCTTTCGGTTCATTTGTAGGGTTTTCGTGCAATGGCATGGAACGTTATAACTCCGCTTTGTTTTAAAAAGCGAATGGTGGCAGATCAGTCCCGATCCAGTTCAGGTTGCTTGCCTTGTTTGCGCTGTTCTTCGATCATTTCCACAAGGGAAAGACTGGTTTCCCATCGTTTGTCACGATTGCGTACCGAATGGATGTTGTTTTCCTCGTTGAAATTCCAGAATTGACCGAATTGCCGGTTTTTGTATTCCCTGAGATACTCCAGGCGCTCTTTCAGCTCTTCTTTGGATACAAGAAGTTTGGATTTATCGTATACGGCCTCTTCCCTTGCCTCAAAAACCAGGTCGTAATCCTTGCTCATCACGATAGCTTCTTCCGGACATACCTCTTCGCAGTATCCGCAGTAGATGCAGCGCAGCATGTTGATCTCAAAGAAATCCGGATATCTCTCTTTCGGATCATCGCTGTCTTCGGAAGCCTGCATGCTGATGGCAAGCGGCGGGCAGGCGCGTGCGCAGAGACCGCATGCCACACAGCGTTCCTGCCCGTCATCCTCGACCAGTACAGGCCGGCCGCGGAAAATGGGTGGCGGATCAAAACGTTCCTCCGGATACTTCATGGTGAATTTGGGCTGGAACATCTGTTTCAGCGTGTACCACATCCCCCGGAATATCTCCGGAAGATATATTTTTTCCAGGAAGTTAAGCGAGCGTTCCCTGGTGGGGTCGCTTACTTTCGCATTGGTTCTTGGGATCTCAAGGTTATCGGACATGGTGAATTACGAATCGCAGGGTAAAAATGATAAGCTGGGATGCCTGTTTCGCGGCATCATTAAAAATAACGCATGTGCAACTTCCATCAAAGAAATCTGTCGTAGAATGCGTGGTCAAGAACTTATTTTTCCTTGAAAACCATGGTTACGGGAACACCTTTAAACTCAAATCTCGCACGCAGCTGGTTTTCAATATATCGTCTGTAGTTTGCCGGAAGTTCCCGGGGCATGTTCATGAAGAATGCAAAGACAGGAGGTTTGCTCTTTACCTGTGTGACATATTTTATGGTAAGCTGATGTCCTCTGGCGTAAGGAAGCGGGCGCTGCGCAGTGATTTCCTTGAGAAACCGGTTCAGTTCCGACGTGGATATCTTTTTGTTCCTGTGCTCCAGAACCTCCACTGCTTCATCGATTACCCGGTGGATTCGCTGTCCGGTAAGCGCGGAAATGGTTATAACTGGGACGTATTTGAGCGTTGGAATCTTACGGAACACGTTTTCCATGAAATCCCGGGCCGTATTTGTTTCCTTTTCGATCAGGTCCCATTTGTTCAGGGCGATAATCATTCCCTTGTTAAACTGTTCTGCCTGCCGCAGCAGTCGTGCATCCTGGACTTCGAACCCCTGGGAAGCGTCTACCAGAAGGATGGCAACATCACATTCGCGGATGCTTTTCTCGGTCCGGATAAGGCTGTAAAACTCGATATTCTCCTGTACGCGGGAGCGTTTTCGCAGTCCGGCCGTATCGATAAGCGTGTATTTGCTGTCCTTGTATTTCAGCAGGCTGTTCACCGAATCGCGTGTGGTCCCGGCGATTTCCGTGACAATGCAGCGCTCATCATTAAGCAGCGCATTGATGAAACTGCTTTTGCCCACATTAGGTCTGCCGATTACGGCCAGTTTCGGCCATTTCTCCTCTTCCTGATGCGCTTTTGGCGATGGAAGCAAATCCACCAGCCGGTCGAGAAGCTCTCCTGTACCGGAACCCGACAGGGCTGAAACGGGGAAAAGCTCATCAAAACCAAGGCGGTAGAATTCCGGGGCAAGCATCGCTTTTTCGCTGTTGTCCGACTTGTTTACGGCCAGGACGACAGGTTTTTTCTGTTTACGAAGCATGTCGGTCACGGCATCATCTTCTGTGGTAATGCCTTGCATAACATCCACCACGAAGAGGATCACATCGGCTTCGCGGATGGCAAGCTCGACCTGGTTGCGGATGCCGGAAACAATGACATCGCCCTTGCCGGGCAGATAGCCGCCTGTGTCAATAACAGTGAAATCCCGTCCATTCCAGAAGCTCTCGCCGTAGTGGCGATCCCTTGTTACACCGGGTTCACCATGTACGATAGCCTGGCGCTCTCCCAGCAGGCGGTTGAAGAGCGTTGATTTACCGACATTGGGGCGGCCGACTATGGCTACTACAGGCAGCATATGTATCGAAATTGAGGAGAAATCTCATTTTACAGAGAAAGTTTTTTTATCTTTCAAAGATACACATCGTTCTCTCAGTAAAAAAACGGATATGCTGCACTATATACACGAGCAATTTGGAACAATAGGTTCCATTTTAGTTGCATTGATCGCCTTTACATTTGCAATATTATGGATTGCAGCGATTTCCGGCCTGCATGAATACCCCTATTCCCAGAGGCGAAAGCTCTTTATCACGGTACTGTTCATTTTATTGCCGCCCTACGCCCTCATTTGGCTTGCAAAAGACATGTACCGGCAGTATAAAATCCTGAAGTTGGAAAAGGACTGAATCTCCGCCCCGCCTGCTCACCAGCTGCAGTGTTATCGAAAAGTATACTTTAATAAACAAAGTATGCTATTTTGAGAGCAGGATGAACAGGTGCTACGATGTGAGCTGTTTCGGAGAGGACTCTTCCTCCAGCATCCATGTTTCCAGTGTTTTTTCCGGAATGCCGTTGAGGAATCGTGAGGGATTTGAGAAGTACTCTCCGAACGAACTCTCTTTTGTGATCGGGTAGGTTACAAAAAGTCTCTCTTTGGCACGCGTGCAGGCGACGTAGAGCAGTCTTAATTCTTCATCAAGGGCTTGCGGGTCGTCCACGGAATATCCGGAAGGAATGATTCCGTCAAGGCACTGAACAATGAAAACGGTGTCCCATTCCAGACCCTTGGCGGAATGAATCGTACTCAAAACCAGTGGATCCTCGTCCTTCACGGATGCCTCTGTTTCCACAGCGGTTGCGTCAAGTGGATCAAGGGTAAGCTCCTGCAGGAGGGTGTCAATATTTTTATATGATGTGGCCAGTCCGGCGAAGGAGTCAAGGTCCTTGAGCCGTTTCGGATGATCATCAAACCGTTTGCTGCAAATGGGATTATAGTATGCTACAGCTGCAGCTACCGCTTTGCCTGGCAGATCCCGGTACTTGTTCAGGTCCTCCAGCACGATGCTGAGCTGTTCGAGTTGCTGCTGGTACGACTTGCTGACCAATCCGGAGTCGCTGAAGTCCCGGTTTTTATTCCTGCGAAGCCACGAAATCAGTTCCTGTGCCGTTTTTGGTCCTATACCATCCAGCAGCAGAAGTACGCGATTCCATGCAATTTGGTCATCGGGATTTACAATTATCCTGAGATGTGCAAGAATATCACGGATATGTGCCGCTTCTGAGAATTTTTGACCACCAAATTTCTGAAATGGTATGTTTCTTTTGTTGAGCTCCCATTCCAGGTCGTAGGAATCGCGGCCGTTGCGGAACAATATGGCAATGTCACCCAGTGAGAGACCCAGTTCCCTGAGCTGAAGCAACATCTGGCATACAAACCGGGATTGGTCCCGTTCACAGGGAGCCTTCACCAGGCCGGGCAGATCCCCCCCCTCTTTACGTGTGAAAAGCTTTTTATCAAATTTCTGAGTTGCTTTGCTTATTAAAGTATTGGCGAGGTCCAACACGGGTTGCGCCGAACGGTAATTTTCTTCCAGGCGGATGATCCGGCATTCCTCAAATTGTTCCGGGAATGTGAGGATGTTACGGAAGTCGGCGCCGCGAAAGGCATAGATGCTCTGTGCATCATCACCAACAGCCATCAGGTTCCCATTTTCCGAACTGAAAAGCCTTGCCAGTCTTGCCTGAAGAGCGTTGGTGTCCTGGTATTCATCCACCATGACCTGTCTGTTTCTTGAAGATATCCTGGTGCGGATATCCTCATTTTCCATAAGAAGCTTTTGGGTATATACAAGCAAATCGTCAAAATCCATTACACCATTCATACTTTTATATTCAGAGTATCTTTTCTGGACTTCGAGGATGGCATCATGATGCGGGAGAAACTGTGGATAGGCGGAAGCAAGGACGTCGTACAGAGGCTGCTGGCGGTTGACAGACGCGGAGAATATCGCCAGGAGGGTATTCTTTTGGGGAAATCGTTTTCCTCTCAGTTTTGCGGCAAGAGGTGCGCGGACGTAGTGGATGGTGTCGGCGGCATCGGGCTGGTCAAGCAGTGTAAAATTGGGTGGGAAGCCGAGGTGTTCGGAATAGGTATGAAGCAGCTGGTTGCAATAGTGGTGAAAGGTCCCTCCTTTTACATGAGAACATCGTTCATCCAGTACACTGGCGGCTTTGTCCAGCATCTCTCTTGCAGCGCGGCGTGTAAAGGTAAGCAAGAGGATCGACCGGGGTTCCATACCGTCTTCAACGAGCCGGGCAACGCGGTAGACCAGTGTTCGTGTTTTGCCGGTCCCGGCTCCGGCGATAACCAGTGCCGGTCCGCGATCGTGCATAACAGCCTGGTACTGCTGTTCGTTAAGCAGTTCGTCATAAGCTATGTGGTACGAGGTGTCGCTCGTACGTCCGGTATCCTGTTGTAATACGAATCGTTTCATGTGTTTATAATTTCTGATTCATAAGGTCACATAGAATGTCCATGACGGT
>RECX01000035.1 GCA_007693825.1 Balneolaceae bacterium | reverse complement strand
TGGCGGTTTAAGACAGACTGGTGGTTTAAGACAGACTGGCGGTTTAAGGACGGTCTGGCGGTTTGGGAGCAGACTGGTGGTTTGTGCATTACAGATTGGCGTTGACCAGGGGGAGCAGGCGAAGGCCGCGCGGGTTGTTGGCGGCATAGTTCATCACACCGATCTGAACGCCTTTCAGATTGCGCGCATAGTTGTACAGGCCGATGGTAACTCCCTGCTGCTGACCGCGGATATGGTTGAAGGCGCTCACGCTGACTCCCTGGAGGGTACCATCCTCAATGCGGAAATAGGCCGGTGCAAAAAAAGCTCCCCGGGCCAGTTCCATGGCAGCGGCAGCCGGGCTGACGGTAATGCCCCGAAGTTGCTGCGATGCGATTCCCAGTCCCGCAAATGCGATACCGCAAACGGACTCTCCGGATGCGATACCGATGCCTGCCAGGGAAATGCCACGGACTGCATCCCCGGAAGCCAGGCCGAGTCCTGCAACGCTGATACCGGTTATGGAGCCTCCGGATCCGATGCCGAGCCCTGCAAAACTGACTCCCCGCACATCATCTCCCGCGCCAAATCCCAGGAGCCCCGCACTGAGCCCGGTCACATGTCCGCCGGCTCCGAAACCGAGTCCGGCAATATTGATTCCGGATACGTTTTCACCCGCACCAAAACCAAGCGTGGCGTAGTTGATGCCAGCCACATTACCATCGGCCCCGAAACCAAGTCCGGCCAGATTGATGCCGCTGACATTGCCACCGGCCCCGAAACCGAGCGCGGCCACAGTGATTCCGGAGATGCCGGTACCGGCACTGATTCCCAGAAGTGCAAATTGGATGCCGCGGATTGATTCCTCAACCGTGATCCCCCCGAGTGCCACGGAAACACCGGTGATACTGGCGCCGCCAGTCATGGGCAGGCCCAGAGCGAGTCCCCGGACCGTGCCGTACGACGGCTCCCTTGGGGTGAAAACGGTGATATTGGCTCCGTTCACCTGATTCAGGTTTGTATCACGCAGATTGAAACGGAGCCCGTGCACGACAGGTACATTCCCGAAAGCGATGCCGTAGTTGTTGACGGTCAGTGACATTCCGCCTCTTTCGGAGTCGGGATTTTGCATTGCCATCGGCGTATCGTCAACGCCCTCGATGGTTGGTATTGTCTTTGCGTTCGATATGTCCGTGAACAGCAGGCCTGTAATGCAAATGAGGCAGGCAATCAGCCTTGCTGATGCGATGTGAATTCTGAAATTGACAGTGCGCATTGATTTTTCCATGACCCTTGCCGGTTGAAAAAAGTTGCAATTATTGGTGAGACGACAGACTTGTAAAAATATTTTGTCACTTTTGGAACAGCCCCGGCAAGGCAAGGCGTAAGATTAAATCCGCTCCAATGCCATCATCACAGACCATGCCCTTGCCGGGTTTCATCTGATTAAATCAATTTAGATTCATGTGGACAGAATGAACTCACATGGCAGGATTTGATCATCTCCCTGTGTGTCAAGCGGAGGCTGCCATGTTCGTTTCATGTGTTTAAAATTTTTTGATTTATTATGTCACATAGAATGTCCATGACGATTATAATCATGCTTCTGTGTGGCGGGTAGCCGTCATGGCCATTTCACCTTCATACGTATTTGAGTGCAAAACGTTACAGATTTGGGAATTCGCTGTTACACACCCGGGAATATGCCGTTACACACCCGGGGTTATGCTGTTACACACCCGGGAATATGCCGTCACAGCCCCGGGAGCTCGCCGTTGAACCGCAATCCCGAATGTGCGGTCCCGGATCAGTTCTGGACCTGGCGGATGTATCCTTCATGCCCGTCCCTTTTCAGACGCTCAAGATCACGGCGGGCGTCATCAGGCTTCCTGTAGCGCCCGTAGTAGACCCGGTAAACGGTGCGGCCGTCCACTTCGCCGGTGGCTACTCTGCTGTTGGAAATCTGCCGGGCATAGGACTCGGCATCGCTGCGGCGATGATACGAGGCCAGCTGGATCGTGAATTCTTCCTGCCGGATATTTCCCGGTCCCCGGGTACGGATCGGCTGTTCCGAGCTTACCAGGATCAGGCGCACCGGCGCCACGCCGGAGTCGACCATGTCAATGCGCCGGGCAGCTTCTTTGGAGAGGTCGATGATGCGTCCCCGGGCATAGGGTCCGCGATCGTTGATCCGCACGTTCACCGATTTGCCGTTATCAAGATTGATCACGCGCACAACCGTGTTGAAGGGGAGGGTCCTGTGTGCGGCAGTAAGTTCATTCTGGTTGTAGGTCTCCCCGTTTGCGGTGGTGCGGCCGTGAAAACCGGGACCGTACCAGCTGGCTTCGCCCTGTTCGAGCACCCTGCCGTGCCGCGTAGTGCCGCAGGATGCCGTAAGCAGAAGCAGCACGGGAAGCAGGATCCATACAGCTGTTCGACAGTTCATGTCCATGGGAAGTGATTCAGACGGTGCCGTTCCGTTGCAGAAGTGGTGATGTGATGGTAATGTTGTGCTGCTTACGCATTGATGTAATGTTGTGTTGCTGACGCATTGATGTAGTGGTGCTGTTTCTTTTGCAGATGCGGTGAAGCCGCGCTGCGATTGTTTTACAAAAGCAGCGAAGTGGCAGGACGGCGCTGCAGTTGTATTGCATATAATAAAAAATGCGGCCTGATCAGTCGATCTCAGCCACCCTGAAAATAAAAAATTTCAGGTAACCGGTCTCGGGCATTTCAGGGAGCACGGGATGGTCCATGGCATGCCCGCCCTTGTAGAGCAGCTGCACGCGGCGCCGGCTGTCCCTGCAGGCCCGTATCACGGAATCCAGGAACGCATCCTCCGTAATATGGTGGGAGCAGGATGACGTTGCCAGGATCCCGCCGGGTTCCAGCAGATCCAGTGCGGCGCGATGAAGTTTCCGGTAGCCCCGCAGCGCCGGTCCGACCGACTTGCGATTGGTGGCAAAATTGGGAGGATCCAGGTTGATGACGTTGAAACGCGCGTTTCCTTCGCCGGCCATATCCGGCAGCAATTTCATCAGGTCCGCTTTCCGGGTGGATACGATATGCTCCAGACCGTTCTGCTGGATATTCTTTGTGGTGTATTCCAGAACGGCTTCGGAATCGTCCACGGCAACGACTTCGCCCGCCCCGGCAAGGGCAGCGTGCATGGCAAATCCCCCGTAATGGCAAAAACCATCCAGCACACGGTCACCGGGACGGATGAAGCGGCGGAACACCATCCTGTGATCGCGCTGATCGATGTAAAACCCGGTTTTCTGCCCCTCAAGCGGATCCACCAGATAGGACACCGAATTTTCGGTGATGGTCACCGGTATTTCGCTGCCATCGCCGATCAGGAACTCTTTCTCCCGGGGCAGCTCTTCCCGTTCGCGCATGTGGTGGTCGTTCCGGAGGATGAGGAATGCGGGCTGCAACAACTCACGAAGCACATCCACAACGATATCCCGTTGCCGTTCCATGCCGGCGCTGAGGATCTGAAGTACCAGTCCGTTGCCGTAACGGTCGACGATGAGTCCGGGCAGCCCGTCGCTTTCGGCATGCACCAGGCGCACCGCATTGGTCACGTCAGAGAGGGGTTCGCGGTTCCGAACGGCCTGTGTCAGTCGCGCCATAAAAAAATCGCGATCGATGACGGCCGGTTTGCGGCTAAGCAGGCGTACTGCGATGAGCGAATTGGGGTGATAAAAACCGATGCCGGCAACACGGTTTTCAGAGGTGCGGACGGCCACAATCTCTCCCGGTTCCGGACGCTCCGTGGCCGGGAGCAGTTCGTTGCTGAAAATCCAGAGGTGGCCGTTGTGGATCCGTTTGTCCCTGCCCTTGGCGAGTGTCACTTCGGGGTAATTCGGTTTTGATTCTTCAGGTATTGGCTTTGATCCTTCAGGAATCGGTTTTGATTCTTCAGGTATTGGCTTTATTTCTTCAGTCATGGGCTTTATTTCTTCAGTCATGGGCTTTCTTTCATCAGTCATTGGCT
>RECX01000036.1 GCA_007693825.1 Balneolaceae bacterium | reverse complement strand
TTGGATCTGTTCTCGGGGACGATTGCCGCGTTTGGCCACTGCCGTCAGCCGTCAAGGTGCCGCCGGTGCTGCAGGTGCACACCGCATTCAAAAATTTGAATGTAATCTTATAAATATCGAAAAGCAGCACATACGATGCAACTTTACATCAAAAAGCTTTTAGTTTTTTTTACAAAGGTTTTTTGTTCTCTCTTTTGACGGGCTCTTGCTATATTTTGGCACTATGCCAAAAATAAACGCGGTACCGCATCCACAAGAACAAAACAGCAGTAGAAACTTTCAGAACAGCATGGCATAGCAGGCGCCAATGATAATCCCCCACCCTCACCAACCTTCCATTTCACATGTCACAAAAAGCACAAGATTACAGTTCACCTTACTACAAGGAGCCGGGACCGGCGCTTAACAAAGAGTCCCCTTTTGAATCCATGATGGAGCGTTTTCGCTTTGCCGCCCGGATTCTTGACCTTGAGGAGGGGATGTTCCAGTACCTTTCGAACCCGGTGAAATCGGTGACCGTATCCATCCCGATTATCATGGACAACGGGAATATCCGTGTTTTTGAAGGATACCGTGTGATACATGACAACGTACTGGGTCCATCGAAGGGCGGAATTCGCTACACGCCTAATGTGACACTGGATGAAGTGAAGGCGCTGGCGGCATGGATGACCTGGAAGTGCGCCGTGGTGAATGTGCCCTTCGGCGGTGCCAAGGGGGCGATCCGCTGCAATCCCAAGGAGCTTTCCAACCGTGAGCTTGAGCAGGTCACGCGGCGCTATACGGCCGAAATGATTGAGGTGATCGGTCCGGACCGTGATATCCCCGCGCCGGACATGAATACAAACGAACAAACAATGGCCTGGATCATGGACACCTACAGCATGCATGCCCGTCGGACGGAGAACGCCGTCGTTACCGGCAAGCCGGTAATCCTTGGGGGATCGAGGGGGCGCAAGGAGGCCACCGGCCGCGGAGTGGTCACGGTGACCCTGGAGGCGCTGAACAAGCTTGGCATCATGGCCAACAAGTGCCGGGTCGTGATCCAGGGATTCGGTAATGTGGGATCGGTAACGGGACGCCTGCTCTACGAACGCGGCGCGCGCATCGTGGGCATCAGTGATATCACCGGCGGATACTATCATCCCGACGGAATCGATATTGACAGTGTGCTCGTGCATATGAGTCAAAGCGGCGGCACACTTGCCGGTTTTGAGGGCGCCGAAAAGATCACCAATGAGGAATTGCTGGAACTGGATTGCGATGTACTCATCCCGGCGGCGCTGCAGGACCAGATCAACAAGCACAATGCTCCCAATATCAAGGCAAAAGCCATCGTTGAAGGGGCAAATGGTCCGATAACCGCCAATGCCGATGCGATTCTCGACGACATGGGCATACTGATCATCCCGGATATCCTGGCCAACGCCGGGGGGGTGACCGTATCCTATTTTGAGTGGGTTCAGGACCGCCACGGGTACTTCTGGACCGAGGATCGTGTCAACCGGCGTCTCAATCGCATGATGAGGGATGCATTCAATCTGCTTTACGAAGTAAAAGAGAAATACAATATCACTCTGAGACAGGCTGCCTATGTGTATGCCATACAGAAAGTATCCGATACCCTCCGGATACGTGGTATTTACGCATAGAAAGATATGAACATGGATAACGTCCTGTCTCTGACCTTGTCATCCGATCTCGAAGAACTGGATAAGCTGGAGGCTTTTGCCAGTAAGATCACCGATGCCGTCTCGTGCGATGCCGACAAGGCGCACCAGATCATGCTGGTGCTGACCGAGGCTGTGACCAATGCCATCCTGCACGGCAACAAACAGCAGCCTGAAAAGTCTGTAGAGATTACTGCGCTTCTGTCACCGGAACGGGTGGTCCTTTCCGTGCGTGATCAGGGGACGGGCTTTGACCCGGAAAGCATACCGAGTCCCCTGGAGGATGAGAACCTTCTGAAATCCAGTGGCCGCGGGGTCTGGCTCATGCGTGAATTTGCTGATGAAGTTCGTTTCCGGGACCATGGACGGGAAGTGGAGCTGGAATTTCACGTATAGACAGCGCTGAACCGCACGTGCACCGGCTTTGAGGTTTTCTTGCCTGATTGAGGGCATCCCGTATCAGGCAACTCGTATCGGGCATTGCCGTATCGGGCTTTGTTCCCCGGGAATCAGGTATCGCTTACTTCCTGGAGCCGTTCCAGGTTCTCCTGGACCCGCAGGGCCTTGATGACCTCTGAGAGATCCCCTTTCATGACAGCGTCGAGATTGTACAGGGTCAGGCCGATGCGGTGGTCGGTAAGCCGCCCTTGCGGGAAGTTGTATGTCCGGATTTTGGCACTTCTGTCCCCGGTGGAGACCTGGCTTTTCCGGGCGGCGGCCCGCTCGGCCGTTTTTTTCTCGTACTCGTGCTCATACAGGCGTGACCGGAGCATGGCCATTGCCTTGTCCCGGTTTTTGTGCTGCGAGCGTTCCTGCTGGCAGGTCACCACGACCCCTGTTGGAACGTGGCGAATACGCACGGCCGAGTCAGTGGTGTTGACATGCTGTCCGCCGGCGCCGCTGGCCCGGTAGGCTTCAAATTCCAGGTCGGCCGGATTTATCCGGATGTCCACTTCCTCTGCCTCGGGCAATACGGCAACTGTCGCGGCCGAGGTATGCACACGTCCCTGTGATTCGGTTTCCGGCACGCGCTGAACCCGGTGCACGCCGCTCTCAAACTTCATCTGGGCGAAGACATCCATCCCTTCCAGCTTGAAAACAATATCTTTGTAGCCACCTTTTTCGGATTCGTGCAGGTCGAGAAGGTCGAGTTTCCAGTTTTTTTCATCGGCAAACCGCCGGTACATTTCGAAGAGGTCGCCGGCGAAGAGGGCCGCTTCATCGCCGCCGGTACCGGCCCGGATTTCGACGATCGCATTTTTGGAGTCTTCGGGATCTTTGGGGATAAGTTCCATCCGGATTTTTTCCTCAAGCGCTTCGGCCTGGCTGTCGAGCTCTTTGAGTTCGGATCGCGCCATTTCGGTCAGTTCCGGGTCTTCGTTCTGTTCCATTATTTCCCGGCTTCCCTCAATTTGCTCCCTGATATCCAGCAGCGAACGGTAATCATCCACCAGAGACTTCAGGCTGCTGTGCTCTTTTGTGACTTTCGTCAGCTTCTCCGGCTGACCGTAGATTTCCGGATCGCTGAGGGCAACGCTCAGTTCTTCGAACCTGGATTGTAATTGTGCCAGTTTGTTATCGATATTCATGGGCTAAAAAGCGGTGATTCCGGGTATCCGTCAAAATACGGGGAAATGTTCCCATTTATTGCGGGATTTACTGTATTTTTCCGTGGCCAGGCTGATCTGTCTGCCAAATGCATACTGTATTGTATACTGTATTATAGATTTTAAAATAGGCATTTTATCTGCTTTATACCTGTATGAACAAGAATACCATGTTACCACTGTCAGCCGAAACCACCATTGGTTTTTTGGGGGCAGGGCAGCTGGCCCGCATGTCAGCGGCCGTTGTTATGCGGTTGGGCATGAGAGCCGCCGTATTTTCGGGATCCGGTGGTATGGGGCCCGGAAAAAATCAGGTCCGGCACTCCGGTGCTGTACCGGACAAAACTGCCGCCCTTCAGCCGCTTGAGTGGATGACACCGCTTCGTTATTCCGGGAAATTTGATGATGAAGAAGCGCTGGTGCGCTTTGCACGGGATTGCGATGTGGTTACGCTGGAAAACGAGTTTCTGGATGGGGGACTGCTTTCGCGTGTGCGTGAGAAATCCGGAACGCCCATGTGGCCATCACCTGTGTCCTTTCTGCAGCTTGAGTCGAAGTGGCTGGAAAAGGAGACGTTCCGGAAGGCCGGTATTCCCGTGACTCCTTACAGCAAGGTGGCTTCTTTCGGGGATCTTGCAGATTTTGGTGATACGCACGGATACCCGTTCGTTCTCAAATCATCCAAGGGCGGATACGACGGGTACGGCAACCGGACGGTCCA
>RECX01000231.1 GCA_007693825.1 Balneolaceae bacterium | reverse complement strand
TCGGTGACGTACGTGCATCAGGCCTGATCGCCTGGCGGTTTTGACGGGTGGACAGGGCGTGGCGGTCGCCGCGGAATCATCAGGAGAAGCAGCACCAAATAACAGGCCGCAAATGTTTGTTATTTACCCGCATAGTGTTAATTTTGCATGTCTTGTAGTGCTATTTTTGCATGTCTTGTAGTGCTATTTTTGCATGTCTTGTAGTGCTGTTTCACATGCAAGGAGTGCTTTTCGAATGGCCTGGGACTTGCCGGCAGGTGTACGGCGGCAACAAGGACTGACGATTAATTGACCGGATGGATGTCAACATTTACATACCGGAGGGAAGGCCCCTCAGCGATGCGGTGCAAGCGTTTTGGCAAGCCGCCAGGGAGAATTCGTACAGTCAGGAGGTGATCGTCCCGAAAGGAGTGGTGGAGATCATTTTCAACTTCGAACCTGATACACCATTTAACACCAGTCTGTACGGGGCGGGCTTCGTTATCCCCAAGTGTTTCATACAAGGGTACCACACCGCGCCCATTACACTCGACTTGCCAGGAAGTCAGTCGCTATTCGGCGCCGCACTGCACACCGCCGCGACAAAACACATTTTCGGGGTTCCGGCCGGTGAGTTTGCAAGAAAGTGTATTGACCTCACACTGGTGGATACGTCCATCCACACACTTTGGCACCAGCTTGCCGAATCGGGGACATTTCCCCGGAGGACGGCGCTTCTGACGGACTGGCTGATGCGCCGGATCCCGCATCTGGACGCACGGGAACTGGCCATAAACGACCTGTTCACCCTGAAAACAGGAAGACCGCTCACCGTTCCTGGCCTTGCGGACTGGCTCTGCTACTCGCCTCGGCACTTGTCCCGGAAATTCCACGAACTCTCCGGAATGAACACGGGGCAGACCATCCTGTACCTCAAATACCTCAAAGCCAGGGCCCTCATTCACCGCACCGGCCTCTCGCTTTCGGAAATCGCCCATATTTGCGAGTTCTCCGATCAGTCGCATTTCATCAAGACCTTCAAATCCCTTGCCGGGCTGACCCCCAAACAGTACCGGAACAGGAAAAGCGACATAGAGGGGCACTACTTCGAAAATGTCCGCCAGGTACAATTTTATTAATGACTTGTTCCCAAAATTTGCCCTGATAATTCTTTCCTGGAGGAGTAAGATATGGCAAGCAGACTAGCATCGGAACACCAGCAAGCAGCTTCAGACCGGCAGGCAACGACAAACCGGCAAACAACGGCAAACCGGCAAACAACGGCAAACCGGCAATCATCGGAAAACCGGCACTCTGTCCGGGTCCGTGCCGGACTCGGGCTCTTTTCCATCGCATTGATTGCCTTCGGCGCAGTGGCTGGCGGCATGCTCTATCAGCTCCTTGTGGAAGTTCCGAACTGGTCGGCCGACATCCCCGGCAGCCTGGAGGCCTACAGGGATTTTTTCCAGGTGAGTCATGCGGGATTCTTTTTCCAGGTCCTGGTTCCGCTGACCATTTTGTGCCTGATCGGGGCCACCATCATGCTTTGGAATCGTCCAAAATCCGCAAACTTGTGGATGCTGGCCGTGCTTGGCGGGGTGATCTTAACCGAAGTGTTTACGCTCATTTATTTCCTGCCCAGAATCATGATGCTGTTTCTGTACCCGCTGGACGGTGCGAGTCCGGACCAGCTGGCTGCGGCTTCCGCACAATGGCAGGCGGCCAACTATCTGCGGATGGCGATCGTCCTGGCTACGATGGGCGTATTCCTGAGGGCTTACAGAATTGCAGGTCTAAACACCACTACTGAGTGATAAAAAAAATCAGAAAGACATGACAAAAAAAGAAAGCGCCGGCAATCCGGCAGTGACACAAAACGGGGATGTTGAGCATCCTGAAGTGATGAAAACAGATGGTGCCGGGCAATCCGTCACGGTCAAAATGGATGCTGTTCCGCAACCGGATACGGTCAAAATGGATGCTGTTCCGCAACCGGACGCAGCGAAAAATGAGATCGTCCTGGAGTTGGAGAAGGAAGGGAAGCGTTACATTTTCTACGGGGAGCCGGACAGCCGTGCGCCGGCCGTGGAGTTCAGGCACGTGCTGGGGCCCGGCGGCGACGGACCGGAGCCGCACATCCACACGAAACAGACAGAGACGTTTCATGTGATCTCGGGCGCCATGCTTGCCCGCGTAAAGGGTCAGGAGGATGTGACACTGGGTCCGGGCGAAAAGATCGCGGTGCCGCCGGGAATAGTCCACTCGTTCACCAACGGCAGCAAGGATGAGGCGCTGGTGCTCCGCATTGTGGTGGAACCGGCTCTGGATTTCCAGTGGTTCATGTCCGAGGCGGTAAAATCGGGGATCCGGAACGGCGGCAGCCAGAAGAACATGCCTCTGCTGGAGGCCGGCCATCTGATGTGGCTGTCGCGGGACCAGCAGCGCATCGGCGGCCTGCCGTATTTTTTGCAGGATATCCTGTTCGGATTGCTTTCCCTGGGGGCCCGGATCACCGGAAAAGCCGGGAACTTAGCCCCGAAACCGTAGCAGCGTCACTGCTCTGAGGGGAGCGGTTTTGGGGCGGTTTCCATTTGGTTCTTGATCAAGCTGTGCACAAAGGCCCATCGTCACAGAACCTATATGCGCAGTACAATGTCGAAAATACCCGACCTCAGGGAATGCCAAAGGTGCTGAAAAAAGGGGGAGTCAGGGTCACGGACGTGATCTATGGCTCCTGTGCGTATTTCATCATTGGAATCCGCCATATTTTCGGGTCTCAGAAGAGCTTCTTTCACGATAATACTTTGAATGAAACCCGAAGGAGTTCCGCCATGATCATCTTTGTCAATGATTTTCATTTCGAGGTCTTCATATACAAGATGCATTCTCCCTGAGCTGGAATCGTCAATCATTTCTAAATAGAAATCGATTTCATGGGCATATCCGCTCAAAATTTCTATCCCTTCAAGATCCATGAAGATGGAATTCAGCTGCTTTAAATCGAATGATTGCATATTGCCGGTACCTGTCAATAAAAAAGGTCCGTCATCCAGGGTAAAGTTCAATTCCGTGTTGAGTTCAGAGTGGTTTTGCAGGTAGGTGGATGCAACAAGGTTTGCAGGTGCAGGGGAAAGCGAGTTCACATCGCGAATGTGAATAGTGGAATTCATGAAAGAGATGGTGCCGGGACGTGTACCTTTTTCATCCTGTTCGGAATACCGTATGTTGGTGTTTCGGAAGGACAGGGAATCGAATTGAACGGCAAATGGCAGCTTCTGGATACTTTTATTGATCAAGGTGGGATCTTCTTTGTCCGGTCTTTCGGGCAGCTGTTTGTCTTTGGCCACATGGATGCGGAAGGCGTCAACATCCATCGACCCAACTTTCAGGAGGTTATGTTTGCGGTATGCTGCCGGATCAATCCCTGAGGCCGTGAAATCCCTTATTGCGATTTCATACATATGATCATCGTACTCCAGGGAGCTCATATACTGGAAGTATCCGCCCACAGGTGTCAGTTGCATTAAGGACAGGGTCAGGAGACCATCCTGATGATCGTAATCAAATCCGGAAAGGGAGAACCGGTACCGGTCTTCTGAAAACAGGAACCCAAGCGAGTCGACGGCAATATTTCGTCGCGGAGAAACCAGGGTGTCCGTTTCGGGCACAAATTCATAAGAAAAACCCGCTTTCAGGTTCAATGTGTTGATACGATTGCTCTCGCGTCCATCTTCCCTTACGATGACGGTGCCGTTGACCAGATCAAGGGATTGGATCTCCAGCTTCCTGACCGTCATGTCATCCTCTGGTTCCTCTGGTTCCCCTGATTCCTCTGATTCCTCTGATTTATCGTCACCTCCCAAAAGCGAATCGTCCCAGTCGATGGTGAACGTATCCATCATGAATCCGGAAAGGGCAATATTCCTTCGGAAAACAAGACCCGGGCCTATTCCGGAAATGTGCAGCGTGTCGGTCCTGAAGATGACGCGGTCTTCCACTGTTGACGAAACGGTCATATGGCCGATGGAAACGGCGCGTTTCAGCGGTGATATGCGGGCGGATTCGATTT
>RECX01000038.1 GCA_007693825.1 Balneolaceae bacterium | reverse complement strand
TTGCCATTGCCCGCCGGCCCTCCGTTTGCCATTGCCCGCCGGCCCGATCCATTGGATTCCTTCGGATGCATTTTCTATCTTGCCGGACACCCCGGCATGACATGAAAATTTCCCGATCCATAGCATCCCGCCACTACCCCCGGATCGTATTCCGGAACGGCGAACGCATGCTCTGGAACCCGCTGAAACGCCAGGCACTCCGGTTCCGTCCCGAAGAGCGGATCCGGCTTCAGGTTCTCGATTACCTGATCCTTGAGAGCAGCATCCCGTCCGCCCGCATAGCCGTGGAAAGCCCCGTGCCATCGCGTTTTTCACGCGGACGGACCGACCTTTTGTGCTACGACAGCCAATTCCAGCCGTTGCTGCTCATCGAATGCAAAGCGGACACGGTGCGCCTTGGGCCCCGCGCCGCTACCCAGTCCGCCGTCTACAACCGCTTCGTCAAAGCGCCCTGCCTCATGCTCACCAACGGCCTGGAGGATGCGTTTTTCCATGTCGCCAATCAACTTGAGGCCATCGACAAATCCGATTATCCGGCGGAGTTCGTCCCGGATGATCCGGACTGGCACTCGGCCGACCCTGACTACTGGATGGAACGCGGATTCCTTCCGCCGGGCCTCCCGGCCACCGCTGCCACGGCACTTGCGCATCGGCTGGCCCTGCTCTTTCATCTCTCGCAGGAAACCCGCAGCTGGCTCAGCATTCCGTTTCCTGGCCGCCAAATGCCACTGACGCACCATCACCTGCTGCTGTCCGCCGCCGGCCACCCGGATACGCTCATCGCCGTCACATTTTGTGCCGTCACTCCGGAGACGGCTGTCTTCTCGGCCGTGGCCAACCGGAAAAAACGGAACATCGCCTATTTTTGCTGCTCCCTCGGAAAGGACGGCACCTTCCGCGACCCGCAACTTTTTCCGGAAAAAAATGACGATATTCCGGAGTCCGGAAGCGGGATGATGGACGATTCACTTGCTCCTGCACTGCCTTCCACGCTTCCTTCCGGCGACAGCAACCTCATGGATTTGAATGACTTCTGGCTTTCATTGGATGACGATCCTGTTTCAAGGGATATGGATCCGATCACGGTCCAAACGGGCCTCACAACCGAACGTGCCGTCCGGTCCGCCCGCCGCCTTGCCCGAATCCTGGAACGCCTGCTCCTCGAAACCTGATCTGCCGACCCCCGCAACCAAACGAACCTTTTTCTTACAAACCCTCCAAAACCTGAAACTCCATGCATCGCGAACACCGTAAAAAACTCCTTACACTGTTCAAGGATGAAAAAGAGAGCATCCTCTTCCTGAAAGGTGGCACCGTATCCCACCGCTACGACACCGATTTTGAATACCCCTTCCGTCAGGAGTCCAATTTCCTGTACCTGACCGGAGTGGAGGAGCCTGACATGTCCGCCGTGATCCACGCAGCAACAGGCGAGTACACACTGGTGATCCCGCGGCGCAGTGCGCAGTATGCCGTCTGGATGGGTGTTGTGCTACCGGCTGAGCAGTACCAGGAGCGCTACGGGCCAGACCGCGTCATCTACGACGACGAGCTGCCCGACTGGCTGAAAAAGCTGGGCCCCGAAACCGTACACTGCCTGCCCGGCACCGAAGAAGATATCCGGCAATTCGGCCTCGCACCAGAGACCGGCCACCTGAAAGATGCCCTGGCATGGTGCCGCGTGCTCAAAACCGATGAGGAAATTGCACACCTCAAAATCGCCGCAGCAGCAGCCAACCAGGCGCACCTGGAGGTCATGCAGGCCGTATATCCCGGCGCCTTCGAGTACGAAATGAAGGCCGTGTTCGACTACCACACCATCCGGCACGGGCAGATCCACGCGCCCTACTCCGGCATCTTTGCCTCCGGACCCGGATCGGCCATCCTCCATCACACCGGAAAACACCGCCGCCTCGGCGACGGAGAGCTGTTCCTGGTGGATGCGGGTTCGGAATACCACGGTTACGCCTCCGATATCACGCGCACCTATCCCGTCAACGGCCGCTTCACCCCGCTGCAGGCCGACCTGTACGATATTGTGCTCGATGCACAGACCACCGCGCTCAACCTGATCCGTCCGGGCAACAAAATGGAGGATGTGCACCTGGCTGCCGCCCGGGCCATCGTCACGGGACTGCGCGATACCGGCCTGGTGAAAGGCGAACCGGACGAGCTGATGGAAAAGAACGTGTTCGCGCTGTTTTTTCCGCACGGACTCGGCCATTTCCTGGGACTCGACACCCACGATGTCGGCGGCTACCCCAAAGGCACCGAAAAAATCGACCGTCCCGGCCTGCGTTTCCTCCGCGCCCGGCGCATCTTTGAAGCCGGCATGGTGCTCACCATCGAGCCCGGACTCTATTTCATTCCCGCACTGCTGGAACCGGCCCTTGGCGACAAGGAGGTCTCCAAATTCCTCAACCCAAAACGCCTCCGCGAGCTGTTCGATTTCGGCGGGATACGCATCGAGGACAATGTGATCGTGCGGGAGGACGGACACGAGAACCTGACCACCGTGCCCAAGATCCGCCAGGAAATCGAGTTGGTGATGGGCTGAACCGGCCCCTCGAAACGAAACACACCGACCGGCCATACGCACTTGTGCGCCGTTCCTGTACGCATATACGAACCGGCCATGCAGGCGCACAGGCACCGGCCCCATCCACCCAGAACAGGCTGCGACTTTTCTGGATAGGGAGCGTTCCTTTTGTTACCTTTACAGGATATCCGAACTTCACCTTTTCCATCTGAAATGTCCCCCAGTTACAAAGCACTTACCCGCGCATACCGTCCCCAGACGTTTGAAGACATCGTCTCCCAGGAACATGTCAGCAATACGCTGAAAAATGCCATAGAAAACAACCGGCTAAGCCACGCATACCTGTTTTGCGGGCCGCGCGGCGTCGGCAAAACCACCATGGCGCGGGTGCTGGCGCGCACCATCAACGAGGTGGACATGGATGTGGACGGGGAGCAGCTCAACAACACCCTGAACATCGTCGAGATCGATGCGGCGTCCAATAACAGCGTGGAGGATGTGCGGGCCCTGCGCGAGCGGGTGCGGATCCCGCCGCAGAGCGGACGCTACAAAGTCTACATCATCGATGAGATCCACATGCTCTCCAAGCAGGCCTTCAATGCCCTGCTGAAGACACTTGAGGAACCGCCGGCACACGTAATTTTCATCTTCGCCACCACCGAGCCGCACCGCATTCTCCCGACCATCCTCTCCCGCTGCCAGCGTTTTGATTTCCGGCGGATCACGGTGGATGAGATCGTGGGCCGGCTGGAACTGATTGCGCAGAGGGAGGATATCAGCATCGACAAGGAGTCGCTGCATGTGATCGCGAAAAAGGCGGACGGGGCGCTCCGGGATGCGCTGGGTATCCTGGACCAGGCCATTGCCTTCTGCGGTACCGCCATCACCTATGAAGACCTGCACCGGGCGCTGAATATCGTCAGCTCCGAGCGGATGTTTGAGCTTACCGATGCGCTGATCCGCAAGGATGCGCGGGCCGGTATGGCACTGCTGCACAACCTGCTGCACATCGGCAACGACATCCAGGAATTCCTGGCCGCGCTGACCGAGCATTTCCGCAACCTCTACCTGGCAAAAGACAGTCAGAATTTTTACCTGATCGAAGCCACCAAAGACACCCGGGAACGGTTTCAGGAGATGGCCTCCGCCTTTTCCGTTGATGACCTGATGCGCATGATGCACATCGTGCACGAGGCCGAGTTCTCGATCCGCCAGGCACAGCAGCCCAGGATCCACCTGGAGATCACACTGCTGAAACTGTTCCACATGACACGCAGTGACGGCCTCACGGAACTGCTGCTCAAGCTGGAAACACTGGAGCAGAAACTGGCGCAGCAGCAAGTCCGGCAGCCCGAACAGCAGCAAGCACATCAACCGGTCCGGCAGCCGGCCTCAGCGAAAAAGCCCGATTCCGTACAAGCCGCGATTTCGAATCAAAACACATCCGCACAAAATTCCCCTTCGGCACAGAATCAGGCATCCAAACAAGATGCGGCACCCGAGCAAGATGCGGCACCCGAGCAAG
>RECX01000039.1 GCA_007693825.1 Balneolaceae bacterium | reverse complement strand
AAACATCGGTTCCTGAAATTGCTTGCGAATACGATATGAAGTCCGAAATTTCACTTCGATCGGAGTGAAACGAATCCTGGGAGCTTTTGGTCCGCTGACAGTATGCCACCAGCAATGTTGCAATTATAATTGTAAAATAAGCGTGCTTCATGTGTTTATAATTTCTGATTCAATAGGTCACATAGAATGTCCATGACGATTATAATCATGCTTTTGTGTGACGGGTTGCCGTCATGGCCATAGCACTTCGTGACCTTCGGTTCATCTGTTTAAATCTATTTAGATTTATATGGTCAGAATGAATTCACATGGCAGATTTTAATCATCCTCCTGTGTGTCAGCCGGAGGCTGCCATGTTCATTTCATGAAAGTATATTTACATGTCATTCTACCCATCAAGAAAACATCCTTTTATCCGGTGGACAGGCCATGGGCATTCTTTTTTACCGGGGTATTCAACGGGACAAAAATAAATCTAAGCACTTCCTGTAAAACGATTATCCTGAAATTCAGACTTCGGAAACAGGTTGTTGCAGATCTGAAAAATACGGCAGGTTCAAACTGTTTAAAAACCGATGTAACCGGACAACCTGCATCGTGCTAAAATCTAAGTAAATACATGATGCATCCCAAAATCAACTGAATTACCCTGATTTACAGTAATCCGGCTCTGGAGGAGAGGAATAAAAATAATTTCAAAAGTACTTTTTTTTGGTTATTTTTTACTGATTTAAACAGAAATGACCGGACACGCACTACATGGGTAAAATTGGCATACTTCGCGAGTTTTGGGAGTTTTTGCGGGTGCGCAAAAAGCTCTGGCTTGCTCCGATTGTGTTCGTTCTGCTTCTGTTAGGACTGTTAATTGTGGCAACCAGCAACACGGCCCTCGCACCCTTCATATATGCCCTGTTCTGAGTTACCGATCAATATCCCCGATGTATACAGATTTTTTATTAAAATCCGGCTCTGGTTTTTCAGTGTCGGATTTTTTTTAATCCGGATGAGTATTTCGGGCATGGTATCTTCGTCCCGGATCCGGCAAAAAACCCCGGGAAGACAGCCCCCCGCGGCAGCAGGCGCAATCCGCCCCGGGCCAAAGACTTATTTCACATAATCAAAGCACCAACCACACCTGTAACCTTTTCACGGTTCTATGCACCAGACCAAACCTGACAAAGCAACCCTTGCACTTGCCGACGGCACCGTGGTCCACGGCCATGCCATCGGACACCGCGGCACCACAGGCGGTGAACTCTGCTTCAACACCAGCATGACCGGCTACCAGGAGATCTTCACCGATCCCAGCTACCATGGACAGCTGATGATGATGACCTACCCGCACATTGGCAACTACGGCGTCTCTTCCCGCGACGACGAAGCCCGCAAAGTGATGATTTCCGGACTGATCGTCCGGGCCTTCTCCCATCACTACAGCAATACGATGGCCGACGGCGACCTGGAAAGCTATTTGAAACGCAACCGGATCGTCGGCATCACCGGCATCGACACCCGTAAACTGGTCCGCCACATCCGTGAAAAAGGAGTGCTCAACGCCGTCATCTCCAGCGAAACCGACAACGCCGATGAACTGGTCGCAAAGGCAAAGGAATGGCCATCCATGGTCGGACTCGAACTTGCCAGCAAGGTGACCCGCAACGAACCGCAGACCTACAAACCCGCAGATTTCGAAGATCTTTTCCCGCAGATCTCACAGTCCGCCGACCCGGTTGTACCTGTGGATGATTTCACCGGTGAACCCATGCTCCCCGGCACAGATATAACGCCAACCGGAAGCAGCGATACCGGACAGCCTGCCGGACATCCTGCCGGTCAGCAATCCACCGGACAGCAATCCACCGGACAGCAATCCACCGGACAGCAACCGCTCCTCAAAATTGCCGCACTCGACTACGGCATCAAGCAAAACATCATCAACAGCTTCCTCAAGCGCGGTTGCAAACTGCGCGTCTTCCCCGCCAAAACCGACTTCGGGACCATCATGGAATGGCAGCCGGACGCGTTTTTCTTCTCCAACGGCCCCGGCGATCCCAACCCCATGGATTACGCCCTCGAAACCGTCGCCAAAGCGAAGGAAACGGGCAAACCGATGTTCGGCATCTGCCTGGGCCATCAGCTCATGGCCATGAGCGAAGGCATGGAAGTGATGAAAATGTTCGTGGGGCACCGCGGCGCCAACCAGCCGGTCAAAAACCTGCAGCGCGGACGTGTGGAGATCACCACCCAGAACCACGGCTTCGCGGTCGACCCCGATACGGTCAGCGACGAAATCGCAGAAATCACGCACCGCAACCTGAATGACGGCACCCTCGAGGGACTGGCCTTCAAACGCTTCAACGGGTTCAGCGTGCAGTACCACCCCGAGGCCTCGCCGGGCCCGCACGACTCCTCCTACCTGTTCGACGAATTCGTCAGCCGCATCCGCGCGCACAAAGTGGATAACGCCCGACCGTAAAAAAACACTTACGTCCCGTCATTAACTGTACCTGAGTAAAACAATAGCACAAATAACCCATGCCCAAACGCACCGACATCAACACCATTTTACTGATTGGATCCGGTCCGATCGTCATCGGCCAGGCCTGTGAATTCGACTATTCCGGTACCCAGGCGTGCCGCTCCCTGAGAGAGGAAGGATACCGGATCGTGCTCATCAACTCCAACCCGGCCACCATCATGACCGACCCGATCATGGCCGATGCGATCTACCTCAAACCCCTGACCCGCCAGTCCATCAAGGAAATCGTGGAAATCGAGAAACCGGATGCCGTACTGCCGACCATGGGTGGACAGACCGCGCTCAACCTGGCGCGCGACCTCAATCACGAAGGGTACTGGGAACAGCAGGGCATCGAGATCATCGGGGTGGATATTGACGCCATCGACATCACCGAGGACCGCCAGCAGTTCCGCGACCTGATGGAAAAAATCGGCATCGACCAATGCCGCAGCCGTACGGCCAAGTCGCTGCTCGACGCCAAGGAGATCGTACTGGAACTGGGAGGCCTCCCCGTGGTCATCCGTCCCTCTTTCACCCTGGGCGGGACCGGCGGCGGCATCGTATGGAACGAAGAGGAATTTGAGAGAAAAGTACTGCGCGGACTGGAGATGAGCCCCATCCACGAGATACTTATCGAAGAATCCATCTACGGGTGGAAGGAGTACGAGCTGGAGCTGCTGCGCGACAATAACAACAACGTCGTCATCATCTGCTCCATTGAGAATTTCGACCCGATGGGTGTGCACACCGGCGACTCGGTCACCGTGGCCCCGTCGCAGACCCTCACCGACAAGCAGTTCCAGCTGCTGCGCGACGCCGCCATCCGCATGATGCGCTCCATCGGCACCTTCGCCGGCGGCTGCAACGTCCAGTTCGGCATGGAGCCCGGCACCGACCGCCTGGTCGCCATCGAGATCAACCCGCGCGTGAGCCGCTCCTCGGCGCTCGCCTCCAAGGCCACCGGCTATCCGATCGCCAAGATCGCCGCCAAGCTGGCCGTGGGCTACAACCTCGACGAACTCAAGAACCAGATCACCAAGACCACATCCGCCTGTTTCGAGCCCTCGCTCGACTACGTCGTGGTCAAGGTGCCGCGCTTCAACTTCGAGAAATTCCCCGGAGTGGATGAGGAACTGACCACACAGATGAAGGCCGTCGGCGAGGTGATGTCCATCGGCCGCACCTTCCCCGAGGCACTCAACAAAGCCTGGCAGTCGCTGGAAGTCGGACGCGGCGGACTCGGCGCCGACGGCTACGAAGAAATCGACCGCGAGGAGGTACGCCAGCGGCTGCTCAAACCCTACTGGGACCGCAGCCTGCAGATCCGCAACGCCTTCAAGCTCGGCACCAGCATCGAGGAGGTCCACGACATCACCCACATCGACCCCTGGTTCCTGGAGAAGATCCGCTACCTGGTAACCCTTGAAAACCGCACCGAGGGACAGACCCTGCACTCCATCGGCGAGGAGGATCTGCGCGAACTGAAGCAGGCCGGATTCTCCGACCGCCAGATCGCCTGGCTGCTGAGCCAGAGCGACGTGGACCGCATCA
>RECX01000040.1 GCA_007693825.1 Balneolaceae bacterium | reverse complement strand
CCGTGACAACCCGAACTAGTCTGACATCACCAACTAACCGAACGATACGATCCAAGCCGATCCAATGAACAGAATCATAGAATACATGCTTCCGCCGCAACGCTCTACTGTAGCAAGTGAAGTGGACAGCCTGTTTGCTTTTATCAACATCGCGGGATTCATCCTGTTTGCCGGAATCATGATCACGATCCTGATATTCGTGATCAAGTACCGTCGCAAATCAGAGGATGACATCACCCCGGTGATCACACACAACAGTATCCTTGAGGTGAGCTGGACGGTTATCCCCATCATTCTGATCCTCATTGTGTTCAGCTGGGGCTTCCGCGGGTTCCTGAAGATGTCCAGCCCGCCCGCCAATGCCTATGAAATCAATGTGACCGCCGCGTCGTGGCTCTGGGAGTTCCGCTATCCCAACGGCGGGATCACCGTCAACGAGGTATTTGTCCCGGTGGACCGGCCCGTCAAGTTCATCATGCGCTCGGACGATGTCCTCCACTCGCTTTACGTTCCTGATTTCCGCATCAAGCAGGACGTCCTTCCCAACCGCTATACCACTACCTGGTTCCAGGCCACATCCACCGGTGAAGCCATCCTCTACTGCACCGAATACTGCGGCACCGCCCACTCCGACATGCTTGCCACGGTGCACGTCCTGAGTATTGAGGAGTTTGAAGAGTGGCTGGAAACGGGTCTGGAAGTGGATGAGGACATGCCGCTGGCCGATCTTGGACGGCAGACCTATACGGGGGCCGGATGCAACGCCTGCCATACGCTGGACGGCACCGATCGCATCGGTCCCTCCTTCCTGAATCTGTTCAATACGGAGCGGGAACTGGTGGATGGGTCCGTCGTCATTGCCGACGAGGATTACCTCCGCAGGTCCATCCTGGAACCGATGGCCGAGGTGACCGCCGGATATCCTGCCAATATGCCGTCCTATGCCGGACGCCTCAACGAGCGCCAGATTGACGGGCTCATCGCTTTTATCAAAGAACTGCAAGACTAACCGAACTATGGCCGAAAGCACTGCTAACACCCTGAAGATCCGCGAGTTCCCGATTGACGAAAATCCGAAGCACACGTATCTCAATGCTGAAAAAGGGATCATGTCCTGGCTCTTCACGGTCGATCACAAACGGATCGGCCTGCTCTACCTGGGTTCCATCACCCTCTTTTTCTTTGTGGGAGGCGTGCTGGCTCTGCTGCTGCGCACCGAACTTCTGACCCCCGCGCAGAGCATCATCGATGCCGATACATACAACCAGATTTTCACCCTGCACGGGGCCATCATGATCTTCCTGTTCATCATCCCGTCGATTCCGGCGGCACTGGGCAACTTTTTCCTGCCCATGATGATCGGCGCCAAGGATGTGGCCTTCCCGCGCATCAACCTGGCCAGCTGGTGGATTTACATCCTCGGTGCGCTGTTCGCTCTTTATTCCATCGTCAGCGGGGCGGTGGATACCGGCTGGACCTTCTACACGCCCTACAGCGTGCAGACCGGGACGGCGGTGGTTTCGATGACTCTAGCCGTATTCATTCTGGGTTTTTCGTCCATCCTGACGGGGATCAACTTTATCGTAACCCTGCACAAACTGCGCAGCCCGGGCCTCACCTGGAGCAAGATGCCGCTCTTCCTGTGGTCGCTTTACGCCACGGCCATCATCCAGATCCTTGCCACACCGATACTGGCCATCACCGTGCTGCTGCTGGCCATGGAACGCATTTTCGGCATCGGAATTTTCGATCCCACCATGGGAGGCGACCCGGTGCTTTACCAGCACTTTTTCTGGTTCTATTCGCATCCCGCCGTGTACATCATGATCGTTCCGGCTTTCGGGATCATCTCCGAGCTCATTTCCACCTTTTCGCGCAAGACCATCTTCGGCTACTGGGCCATCGCCCTTTCCAGCCTGGCCATCGCTTTTATCGGGTTCCTGGTATGGGGACACCACATGTTCGTATCCGGACAGTCCGAGCTTTCCTCGGTCGTTTTCTCCTTCCTGACGTTCTTCGTCGGCGTGCCCACCGGCATCAAGATATTCAACTGGGTGGCTACCATGTACAAGGGATCCATCGACCTGAAAACACCGATGCTCTACGCACTCGCGTTCCTGTTCCTGTTTACGATCGGCGGCCTCACCGGGATCATGATCGGCGCCCTGTCGGTGAACGTGCATCTGCACGACACCTACTACATTGTGGCGCACTTCCATTATGTGATGATGGGCGGGACCGTGATCGCGCTGCTTGGCGGGTTGCACTACTGGTGGCCGAAAATGACCGGGCGCATGTACAGCGAGTTCTGGGGGCGCATCACGTGCGGGGTGATCTTTGTCTCTTTTAACATGACCTTTCTGCCCCAGTTCATTATGGGCAGCCAGGGTATGCCGCGCCGGTACTTCAACTACGTGGACCAGTTCCAGGGTCTGCACCAGTTCTCAACTATCGGCTCCTACATACTCGGGCTGGGATTTGTCATGATGGCGGTCTATCTGGTCTGGTCGCTGTTCAAGGGTCCGAAAGCACCCTCCAACCCCTGGAAGGCCCGTTCGCTGGATTGGATGACGTCCTCGCCCCCGCCGCATCACAACTTTGAATACACACCGGTCATCCTTCACGGTCCCTACGACCATCACAAACCGATGCGGGAATTCCGGATGGGGGTGGTCAAGGAAGCTGCGGATCATGGTGAGCCTGTGGAGCGGGAACATTAAAAACCAAATAAAACACAGCACGCATTTAGCAACTATCGACGTATGGGGAATCAGATTGCAGAGAAAGAAAAACCGTCGCATCTTCAGCACCATTTTGTTGATGCCGACCAGCAGTTCGAGTCGTCCAAACTGGGTATGTGGATATTCCTTGTTACGGAAGTCCTGATGTTCGGCGGGCTTTTCGTTGCCTACATTATTTACAGGTCGTGGCATCCCGATCTGTTCTATCTGGCGGCAAAGGAGCTGGATACGGCACTGGGAGCCACCAACACAGTCGTGCTTATCGCCAGCAGTCTCACGATCGCGCTAGCCATCCGTGCTGTTCAGCTGGACAAGATCAAGGCGGCCGTCAATTACATGGCGGCTACCGTAGCCCTTGCCGGGACCTTCATGGTGATCAAGTACTTCGAGTACACTGACAAGTTCGCCAAGGGGATCTATCCGGGCGCCGGGTACACCTACGACGGCATTGCCCACGACATGGCCGCCAATTTCTTCAGCATCTATTACATGATGACCGGTCTGCACGGCATTCACGTTGTGATCGGCATGGGACTGATCATATGGATGATCATCAAGGCGAAAAAAGGAGCTGTCCACAGCGGTTATTACACGCCGGTGGAAAACACCGGGCTGTTCTGGCACCTGGTCGATATCATCTGGATTTTCCTGTTCCCGCTGCTCTATCTGATCGACTGAGCCGGTTTTTCACTTTTCCCGGTACCAATAACCTTCACGCGTCCTTCCGAACATATCACAGCATCCCCTAAAGCGAATTTGAGATTATGAGCACCCATCACATATCCACCTTTGCCACCCTTATGAGTGTCGCCGGTGCGCTGCTCTTCCTGACCTTTCTGACTGTGGCCGTCACATGGATCAATATCCCCGAGCCGTTCAACGTGATCGTGGCCATTGCCATCGCCATACTCAAAGCCGCCCTGGTCGCGATGTTCTTTATGAACCTGTACTGGGACTCCAAGTTCAATACGGTCGTATTCCTGATGGCCATCCTCTTCCTGATCATATTTGTGAGCATCACGCTGCTGGACACCATGTTCCGCGATGCCGGCCTGCCCATCTACTGATGGCATGAATAAGGACGTTTGACGAAGACTTTCAGGCAACGGTACCCCAATCACTGCATGCCGTTTTTGGCACCCGGACAATCTGCCTTTTCCTCAAATGCCGGTCGAGCCGGATGATCAATTGTCAAAAAAAATTCTGATGCAAATGCAATTTGTTGCATAATTTCGCCCGCCCATCTGTTGCTGTTATATCATTACCTTCGGGGACGAACATTTTCACAGCTGTTTCTCCATTCCCAATCCGGGAAAGTACGGACGGCGTATTTT
>RECX01000042.1 GCA_007693825.1 Balneolaceae bacterium | reverse complement strand
CTTGGGTGTATCGCCAGACATACGGGAAGGGTACCCGTATGTCCACCGAAATAGTCAGCTGCACTTTTAACATCACCGCTCAGACTGTTCCGGACATGGATTTCAGTTATCCCCTTCCCCCCGTATTCAGTTTTCAGCGCAATTACCAACCGCGCGAGTTGGGCGAGCTGCAGGGATGGTTGTCCGGAAGCTCCGGTTCCAATCGGATGTATTGGTAACGAATGTCGCCGTCGTACGGACTCTGGAGGATGAAATCCAGCACGTGGGCAAAAGCAACAGAACGGTCGGAAAATACATCCACCTCCAGGATCGCGGGTTGCCATGGCTGACTGGGAGTCGTGGTGACTGTGGGCATCCGGGGAGGGCCTGACGACCGAACCTCTTCAATGATGATATGTGACGGCTGCGGATTGACCGGAACGGACGGTGCTTCTCCCCTGCGGTTTTCCCTGCTCTGATCGTCATTTGTCCTCCGGTCACTGGTTTGCCGGTCCTCTCCATCCCTCCGGCCTGCACTTTCATCCTGTCCGGGCCGCCTCTCAACATTCCCTGTGCTGCGCGGCTCCGCCACACGCCCGCGGTTAACCTCAGAACTGTCCGGATTATCCGATCTGCGAACCGGACGATCGGCTCTGCCGGTGAGATCGGCCGACGCCCACATCGTCGGAGCACGCTCACTTTCAACAGCGGAGTGGGGCCGGAGGTGGCCTCCGACCAAACGCCAGAATGCATTGGTTTCTATGAAACGGCCAGATATCCGGTAGAACACAATCAGTTCCAGACGAGTTTCCGGCACCTGTTTGTGAATACCGAGCACTCCGTCAAATGGGTCATAGAGACAAACCCTGTGGCCCTGATCCACGGCAAAATCGCGCAGCGAATAGAAATTTGACAAGCCGCCCTCCAGGACCAGCGTATTTCTGTTTTTGGGTATGGAAGCCAGCAATGAGTAAGGCACGGGCAGATCAGGCGCATCACCCCGGTAGGCACGGGAGTCGGTGACCGATTCTGTTTCCGCAAACCGGAAGCTTTGCCGGTCGAGGGTCGTATAACACGATACCAGGATCCATGCCGGCAGGATCAACAGGATTGGGATGAAGAGTGATGATCCCGGGTGGACCGGCTTGTTTGAATGATTGGTTATGCGTTGTACCATGAGCAGAAAATTGATTAGCAATTGGCCGTGCATTCCCACATCACAACATTACGTATACAGTCAGGATACCTCGATTTTGTTTAAATATCCAATAAATCGGTCGACCGGGAAACCGAAGCTCCGGGATGTCGAATGCCAGGCGGTGCTCGATGATCTCCGGTGCGGCCGGGGCACAAAAAGGGCATCGCGCCGGACCGCGGGAAGAGCCGGTCGGCGATGTCGATTTTTCCTGGGTGGATGCGGTCCCGCTTCCGGCCGTTCACCGGCGAGGATAACGACAGGAGTCATATCCCCTTGCTCAAGATGCGGTAATGTATTATTCTGGAAGAAGTAATGAAGTCTAACGGGAGTTACCAGCCTGTCCAGGCGCTAATAATGAGGGGATGCCGAGGGAAGCTGGATCAAGCCATTGGCTTATGACTTACATATATCCAGAAACAAAGAGAACTACCCGGGTGGATTGTAAAAACTTATCTGTCAATGGCCGCCAACATCGCTGCTTGCATATAAGTACTAATCTTTCTCAGTCAAGCAAAAAGACAGATAATGTGTCGTTGTTTTTGGGGGCTTTTACAGCAAGGCTCGCAATGAACTATTTACAAATTAATAATTATTGGGCATGGTCTCGATCAACATGAAATAGCAGGTAAATATCATGGGCGATTTCTTACTTTGGTTTGGCGGAATTGTGGCATTCATAATTATTGTCGGCCTATTTGCCGCAAGAAAGTCAAAAAAGAAAAGACGGCTATATGAGCATTTTGCCCCCCAAATAGGGTTTAAAATAAATCCAGACCGGTCGGGCTATATTGAATCGCCCCCACAGGATCTCCTTGATGGCTTTCACCGCCTTCCGATGGGGAAATACCATACGCACAACAAGTCGTTCTCCTTCATTTTGATCAAGGAGGAAAAGGAAAGGAACACGTACATCTTCGATTTTTGGGAAAGAAAGCATTCTTCAAGCGGCGTGCCGGCGGTTAAGTTTACCGCTTTTTTGATGAATTCCAGTGAGTGTAATGTTCCAAAGTTTGTTATTTGGCCTAAAACAAACAGGCACCTTTCTCAACATTTCCAATCAAAAGATATACAAATTGAATCCGGCGAAATCAATAAATACCATACTTTAAACGGGCATGACGAAGAGGCCGTAAAAGAACTCTTTTCTCAACGGAGCATAAACGCCTATTTTTCTAAAGAAACCGGACTTCATGTTGAAGGAAGTGCAAACACAATCGCCTGTTACCGTTTGGGAGAAAATATTCCACCGCATGATCTCCTCTCGTTTAATAAAAAGACAAATGACATCTTCAGCCTTTTTGAAGATGCTCACTAAATGTATGCTATGCCCCACAACCGACTCAACAAGACACCGGACATGTTGCGGATTTTAAAAGAACGTTCCTGGAAGTGCTGTTTAGCCGGAACGTTACACATTTCAGGCCATGCCGTTTAAACACAGGGCCGCTGGGTAGCGTGAATATGACTCATGGAGTTTGATCGAAGTGGAAATACACACGGCTGAAAAAAGACGCGGACATTATCTGGGAACTGAGATGGATGGCAAGTGGTGGCGCCGCTATTCGAGTGACGGACTCCTGGCGCGCGGGATTGGCGAGTTCTGGATCGATGACACTGCCTTGATCTTTCGACGTTACCTCACTAAGATACCGATCGTAATTTCGTTTAGCGATGTGCTTGATGTGAAGGTGGGCAAGTGGCATTCCGGACGTTGGGCTGGTGGTGCGCCGGTCGTCAAGATCGTATGGAAGAAGGCAGACAAACATCTCAATTCGGGATTCGTCTTTTCTCGTGATGCACGAGATACCGACGTGCTGGTTCAGGAGATACGATCTCGCATGCAATAGACTAATGCCCCCGGCAAGCCCGTGCAGACGACACTTCAAAAACAGCGCGGCTGGATCGCCCATGGACGAACCACAATCCAGCTTATCTCCAAATTGAATTGGTTGCCCGCATACTTTAAAATGAGTGATGGCGGGTGCAAATAAAGAGGAGCGGGAAGCAGCTGAGCAGGCAGAATTCCTGACAGCATCACTTCTTCCGATATCGATTGGGTTTGTGAGGCCATCAGGAAAGCATGCCATAATCAAAACACGCTGGTAATTCAACTCTTGTATCACTCTTTATCTTGAACTTGCACTAATTACACCAAGAGTTCCATAGATTATTTGGGGATGGGTATTCCAGGAGATGGATTGATTGCACCCGAAATTGTATAAACAGAGAGGTACGAGATGATTTTGCCTCTCCGCCCCGATCATCTGTTCACATAAGTCAAATTCTAATGAAATATTATTCCGGAATTCCGTATTCTATTTAATAATATTTTACAATTATTTTACAAATAGAGAAGGGAGGGAGTCATGACACGAGTCCATGCAGCAGCTCCGGTTCATATTTTTTTACTCATTCTGCTGGCTTTTCTGTTCACCAGCTTATCTCCGCAGTATGAAGTGACCGGTGTTCTGGTCGATCCGGATCAAACCCCGGTGGCTGGTCTGTCCGTCATGCTGTACAATGACAAGGATGAACAAATTGCTTCGGATCAAACCGACAGCGAAGGGCGTTTCTCACTTCTCTATCAGGTGGAACCCACATCAGCAGATCCAGTTGGCGGTCCGGATATGCCTTCGGAATTCAAGCTGGGCTCATCCTACCCCAACCCGTTCAATCCAAGGACGACGGTTCCTTTTTATGCTCCTGAGAACACCAGGGCTGTCATCACGGTCCATAACATCCTCGGCCAGCAAGTGATGCGCACCCAGGCCGATGTAGGTGCCGGCAGCCATGAGATACAGGTCAACCTGGGCGGCAGGCTGTCGCAGGGACAGTACATCCTGCGGGTACAGGGAGACGGGTTCTCCCTTACGCAAAGCATGACGTTTGTGAGCGCGGGCATCAGCAGCGGCA
>RECX01000044.1 GCA_007693825.1 Balneolaceae bacterium | reverse complement strand
GAACTTCGTCGACAAGCAGATATTCACCGCCAAGTTTTACAAACTCATCGGCGAAATGTGCCAGACCCCGGTGTGCAAATTCGATATCGTCAAGGCTGACGTACAATTTTCTTCTGCCCTTGAGTTTTTCACGTGCAAACTGAAGCAGCAGCGTTGATTTGCCAACCCCCCTTGCACCTTTGATGCCAATCATGCGATCACCTCCGGACAACCGTTCCATTGGCTCTCTTATGATCTTTCGAGGCACGTTTTCAATCAGGCGCTCGGATATCTCAAACAGGTAATCCATATAAAATCGGTTTATGAGCAGACCGAATTCAGATTTTTATCGGTCTATGTGTGGACCGAATATAGCAATTTATCGGTCTGAATACAAACCGTTATTGTGAATGGTGGATCCCGTTTCTGCCACACCGGCGTGCATCCTACCGGATTACGAACGCGGAGTTGGCGCGGATGCCGATCCCAAGCAGGTGCACCCCCTCGGGCACGGCGGGAATGCCGCTGTCGTGCAGGTATTCGTAGCTGACGGATACGCGGAAACCGCCGCCGTCACGGTGCAGGTTCCATCCGGCGGACAGGCCTCCGTTGATGTGCAGGCCGCTGTCCAGGCTGATGATATGGATGCGTGAATCCACGAAAGGGCCGCTGCCGGGCGGGTTTTCCATCCAGTGTGCCTGCAGGGTGAATTCGTTTTGCAGGTCGTTCCAGTCGGGATCCTGTTCTTCGAGGATGCGCGGGGTGCGGCGGTCCCAGGTGATCAGGTAGTTGTCGTAGGCGCCCATGAGCAGCAGGTCGTCTTCCCGGAAAACCGACAGTGGCTGCTGGTAGCGGACGGTGAAGCTGCTGAAGATGAGCGAGCGTTCCTCGCCGCGGTCCAGGTTGTCGATGTCGTGTTTGCAGCGGTGCAGGAAGCCGAGCTGCAGGTAGCCGGGGTCCACGCGGGCGGTGTAGAGCAGCCCTTCCTCCCAGAAGATGGCCCGCGGATTGAAGTTGATATCGTTGTGCGGATCGGCGATGAACTGCAGCTGTCCGGTCAGCAGGAGCGACTGGCTGTTTCCTTTGCGCCACAGCTCCACGTATCCGCCCAGGTCCTGGTACCACAGATGGTGGTCGTCGCTGCTGTATGCGAAATGGCCGAAACCGGCCCATCCGCCGAAGCTGTTGAAACCGCGCGTTTCGCCGTCGGGCTGATGATGGCGTCCGTCGAGCAGCGGATTGATGATCATGCTGCGCGTGGCCTGCCGCTGGGCTTCGGATTCGCCGGGAAGCGAAAGGATGATGACCGGTGCCGTCATGCAGGCCATCAGGCACGCCGTTAGCAGGAACCTGGGTAATGTATTTCTGTGCGGGATCATTTGCGCCTCGCTGGCAGTAGGGTCATGGTAGTGTCATGGGGGATGCGATCCTGTGTATACGGGATGGGTTGTTTTTTATGCACGGTTATCTGTTCATTTGCGCCTCGCGGCCAGGAAGGTCCACGCCTCGCCGAACGAGGGGATGAACACGCGCTGCTCCAGGAACTGGTGGAAGTCGCCGGTCAGGGCCGATTCGATGTCGGACATGATCTCCTGGCGGGCGATGCCGGTTTCCGGGTCGAAAGGCCGGGTGCCGCAGCACTGCATGTTGAGCATGCCGCCGGGTTTGAGGCTGCGGGCCACTTTCTGCATCAGCTCATGCAGGAATTCGCGGCGGGTCTGGCCCTCGCGCACCGGGTCGATGGTCAGGTCGTAGATTACGCCGTCGAGATTTTCATGTGTTTCGATGTAATCGAAAACGTCGCCGATGATCACCTCCGCCTTCGGGTGGTCGAACGCGTCCCCGCACAGACCGGGAAGGTAGCTGCGCGAGAGCCGGGTCACCTCGGCGTCGATGTCGATCATCACGGCCTTCTCCAGGTTGCGGCCCTGGGCCTGGTCGATATCCAGCAGTTCATGCAGCACGCCGCCGTCGCCGCCGCCGAGAATGGCCACACGTCCGAACGAACCCAGCATGATCAGCGGGCTGACCATGGCCACGTTGTAGGAGCGGTCCGACTCGGAAATCTGCAGGTCGCCGTCGATGATCAGCTGATTGCCGAATTTGGGATGATGGCGGATTTCGATCTGCTGCCACGGGCTGATGGTGCTGACAATGGTGGTTATCTCGTTTGGCTGTAGGTCTTTTTGCATATCCGGACACAGTTTGGGGGCGGACCGGCACAGGTGACGGGTTTTGCCGGTGCTGGTTTGGTTTGTATCTTTAAAAGTTCGTTACGCTTCGTCTAATCTAACAATTACGTGAAAGATTCGCATCCGTCATCCATCCAACAGAAACCGGCCATTGCCGCCATTGCCACGGCTCTTGGCGAGGCCGGAATTTCGGTGATCCGCGTCTCCGGCGAGGGGGCTTTGGAGAAGGTGTCGCGCATTTTCCGGGGAAAGGATCTGGCCGTCCAGCCGACGCATACGGCTCATTTCGGGCGGATCATGGACCGGCCTGAAAGCACGCGCATCATTGACGAGGTGGTGGCGACGATTTTCCGCTCGCCGAAATCGTACACCGGGGAGGATACGGTCGAGATTTCATGTCACGGCGGGGTGCTGGTCACGCAGGAGGTGCTGGAAGCGGTGCTGCGTCAGGATGTGCGACATGCGGAGCCGGGCGAGTTTACCCTGCGGGCGTTTTTGAACGGGAAGCTGGAGCTTTCGCAGGCCGAGGCTGTGGCGGACATGATCCATGCCAAAAGCCGGAAGGCGGTGGAGGCGGCGGGACAGCAGCTGGAAGGCGAGCTCGGAAAGCATGTGCGGGCGTTCCGGCAGCAGATCATCGACGCCACGGCGATGGTGGAGCTGGAGCTGGATTTCATCGAGGAGGATGTGGAATTCGCCAACAAGGAGGAGCTTAGGCGGCTGCTCGGGGAAGTGCGGGCGGAAATCGGGCGCCTGCTGGAGACGTACGAGTCGGGCCGCCTGGTGAAACACGGGGTGCAGACGGTGTTCGTCGGTCGGCCGAATTCCGGCAAATCCACCCTGCTGAACACGCTGATGGGCAAGGAGCGTGCGATTGTCTCGGCGACGGCGGGCACCACGCGCGATGTGATTGACGCGGACTGGAGTTACGAGGGCCTGACGTTCACCCTGACCGATACGGCCGGGTTGCGGGAGACGGTTGATGAGATCGAGGCGGAAGGCGTGCGCCGGTCGGAGTCGGCCGTTGCGCAGGCCGACCTGATTCTGTATCTGGCGGATGTGAACGTGCCGCCCGACGACGAGGAGCAGCGGTTGCTGGGGCGCATCGTCGCGCATTCGGAAGGCAAGGTACTGCTGAAAGTGGGGACGAAGCTGGACCTGGCAGACCCGGCAAAACGGGAGGAGTTGCTGAAGGGTTTGAGGGGCGGGTCATCCGGCCGATACGGCTTGACCGACAGTTCCGAAACTTCCGACATTCCCGGCGCTTCCGATAGTTCCAAAACTTCAGACAGCTCACGCATTTCCGGAAGTCCGCCGGAGGACGAAGACCCGGGTCCGGGTGCCGGTGAAAGCCGGTTTGACGCGGTCATTTCAGCCAAAGACGGGATGGGTATCGAGGAGCTGAAGCGCCGGATGCGGGCCGGGGTGCTGCATCACAAGGACATCGACACGGGGCAGGTGCTGGTCACATCCACCCGGCACCGGGATGCGCTGGAAAAGGCGCGGCATCACGTGGAAGAGGCGCTGCGGGCGCTGGACAGCGGCATGACCGGCGATTTTTTGTCCATCGACCTGCGGGCGGCGCTCAACGAACTCGGCACCATCACCGGAGAAATCACCACCGAAGATCTGTTGGACTCGATTTTTTCGCGCTTTTGCATCGGTAAATGAATTGAAAGTGTGACAATCACCAGGAAATTGGACCGGTCCATGATTTTACTTACACATTGCATGTTCTACAGAACTCAGAATGATTGTAATCTATTAGCTGATATAGGCATAAACTGGGGGTAACTGAGACAAAAGGTACAGACTGCAAAGTTGTAGAGAAAGGATTTCTGTGCTATTTTGTGCATATGGATTACAAAAAACATATCACGATTGAAGCAGATAAACGTGGGGGCAAGCCTTGTATACGCGGCATGCGGATTACGGTATATGACATCCTCGAATATCTTGCTTCGGGCATGAGCGTTGAAGA
>RECX01000091.1 GCA_007693825.1 Balneolaceae bacterium | reverse complement strand
AAATTGCAAAAGAAAAGGCGGGCATTGAGCCGGGCGACAAGTTCGAGATCGTCGAAGGACCCGAACCCCAGCCGTTCTCGCTGTCGTTGCTCTTCGGACAGATCTTCGGATCCGAGCCTCCGAAGGTGGCCGCAAAAGATCCGGTCCGGGAGTACCTGGAAATGATGATCGACAACAACGCGAATCCGCTGGTGATCATGCCGTTCGAATACTTCCAGTGGATGTATTACCTGGAGAACAACGGGAAGTAACGAAGAAGCGTGGAAATGACCCTGTTCCTCAATCACAAGTGGTGGTGGGCAGCGCTGCTGTCCGCCACCCTGGCTGTCTCGGCGATCACCTCGCATAAGGTGACCGCAGTCAACATGCTGTACAGTGTGGCGGGACATTTCGCCTTTGCCATCGTTGCCGCTGCCATTCCCTGGATTGTTTACCGGCTGATCGGACGCCCCCTGACCACCGAACAGATGATGGCCACCATCACGGTCGCCTGGATCATCCTTGCCGTGGCCAACCTGCTGGTCATGCCGTGAAGAGAACCGTTTTTTACAGCGGAGAGCTTCAGTTCAGTGTTATGTCGCGCCATTGATTACATGACCGTGTGCTTGTGTACCACATCGGCGGCATTACTTCTTGAGAGAGCACGCTATTCAAGTACTGCTTTTGTGTCATGAACTATTGCATATGTATACCTTATGAGGTATACTAATATGATGCATACGCTGAAATTATATTATATAGGGTATAATATGATCAAAAAAAGTAAATTTATACCCTTAGCGGTATAAATTTCATAATAATTCATGAAATATACCCGTTGTGATATAAATTGGAGGTGTAGCCGATAGCGAGCGGGTGTGATAGCACTGATCAGGAACGAAGCAAAAAACAAGGTGGGCCATGGCATCTACAAATGAAATAATACGGTTTGTGAAAAAACGGCGCCGTCAATTGGGATTGACGCAGAAGGAGTTGGCCGACCGGGCGGGTGTCGGGCTCAGGTTCATCCGTGATCTGGAACAGGGCAAACAGAGCGTGCGGCTCGACAAAGTCAACCAGGTGCTGGCGATGTTTGGGCACAGAGCGGGTCCTGTTAGAGTGGAGGATCGTGATGAGTTATAGAAAAGCTGTAATTTTAGTCGATGGTGCCCGGGCTGGAGTACTCGAGGAGACGGAATCCGGTTACAGGTTCCAGTATGAGCGGGATTATCTGGCAAGGTCCGAGCCGGATCCGGTGAGTTTGACACTTCCTGTCCGGGAACAGGCTTTCGATTCTGGTGTATTGTTCCCGTTCTTTGACGGACTGATCCCCGAGGGTTGGCTTCTGGATGTCGTGCAGGATACATGGAAGGTGAATCCAGGAGACCGGATGGGCTTGCTGTTGGTCAGCTGCCGTGATACCATCGGTAATGTAAGTGTGAGGGAGCCATGAACAGGTGCCTGATTTGTACCGGTGAGACACCGGATCCATCTCAATACCATCCAAATTGCCTGAAAAAGCTTTTCGGCAGCCGTGAGAAACCCGAACTGGACATCCGGTCGGAACAGTTGCAGCAACTGGCCAAAAAAACGGTCTATCAGCGCGTAACCGTACCCGGAGTGCAATCCAAGTTGTCACTGGAAGTTGAGAGAAAAGCAAGAAGCACCAGCAAGCTTACCATTGTGGGGTTCTGGGGGAGATTTATTCTCAAACCACCTTCCGAAAAGTGGCCTGAACTTCCGGAGAACGAGCACTGCACCATGCGGATGGCCGAGGTTGCGGGCATTGAAACAGTACCCTTTGGACTGATACATTTGGCCTCCGGGGAACGTGCCTACATAACGAAACGGGTCGACCGTGATGATGAGGGCCGAAAATTTGCGATGGAAGATATGTGTCAGCTTTCCGGGCGCCTGACCGAGGACAAATACAAGGGGTCTCACGAACAGATAGCCAGGATTGTCAGAAAATTTTCGGAAAACCCGCTATTTGATCTTACCCGCTATTTTGAGCTGGTTCTTTTCAGTTACCTCACGGGTAACGGCGATATGCATCTCAAAAACTTTTCACTGCTTCGGGATCCGGAGTTTGGGTGGAAATTGGCTCCGGCCTATGATCTGTTGTCGACGCGGCTCGTCATACCGGAGGATAAAGATCCGGAGGAACTGGCCCTGACATTGACCGGAAAAAAAAGCAACTTCAAGATGGATGCGTTTATGGAATTCGGTAAAAGCATTGGGCTGAAGAGAAAGCAGGTCACAAAGCTGATCGATAACCTGGTTTCCGAACGGGATGAATTACTTGAGACAATTGAAAACTCCTTTCTGTCGGGAGAGAAAAAAGAGCAGTATCGAACAATTCTGACCAAAAGGTTTGTCAGTGTAACAAAATGAGAGTTTTGCTTCTTTGATTTATCCTGCTTCAGTTACTCAACTATTTTGTGCGAACCGGGGTCACTATCGGTTATACCCCGAATAACCCGGCAGGGGTTGCCAGCGGCAAATACACCGGCGGGGATGTCGCGAGTTACAACACTTCCCGCCCCGATGACACTTCGCGATCCAATCGTCACACCGGGACAAATGATGGCTCCGCCGCCGATCCAGACGTCCGAACCAATGGTAACCGGCTTACCGTACTCATGAGTTCTGCGCAGCTCGGCGTCGAACGGGTGGGTTGCGGTGTAGATCTGCACGGCCGGACCGAAAATGGTGTGATCTCCGATGTGAACCTCGCAAACATCCAGAACGATGCAGTTGAAGTTGAAGTAGACGTGTTTGCCGAGGAAGATATTTGTTCCGTAGTCACAATAGAATGGCGGCTGCATCAAGACGTCGTCACCCCCGGCTCCGAAAAGTTTCCGGAGGATGCGCCGCCGCTCCTCCTTTTGATCTTCGCGCGAAGTATTGAGATCAAGACACAGATTTCGTGCCCGGTCCCGGTCGTGAACCAGCTCCGGATCGTGTGTGTCGTAGAGGTTGCCACTCAGCATCTTATCTCGCTCAGTAGTCATGTCAATTCTGCTCAGTATTCAAGATTGGATGGGGTTGGGCCGCTAAACCGCTTAATGGCATGGACGGTTTGAAAATGGCAACCTGGTGGTTGCACCGATTGAAAGTAAAACCGGTACCGTGAAGAGGCAGAATCGCGATGGGTTCTTCAATAGCAATCATTTACTTCAGCTTATTGGCCATGGTGCCGGGCTGATGGGGTTCGGAAGCAACGTCGGCTCCGGTTGATTCCATCCCTTTGGTGCCGGATGCATCTTTGCCGGATTCCTCATCCACCACGATGGCCTCAAGATTGGCGATCCGGCGCTCAAGCCGCTCAATTCTGTCCCCATACTTTTTTCTTTCATCTTCACCGGATTCCAGCTGTTTTTGCATTTTGTTTTTTGACCGCGACTGGACCATCTCCACGATTCCCCAGACGATGACTGCAACGGTCAGAAATATCCACATATCCATGTTGTCGATCTCCTTTACTGTGATTGGGCCGAAACCCGCAACTTTCAGTATAACCAGTTGATCGGGCCAGGGCAAAACGGACATAACCGCTTTTACGTCATTTTTTTTAAAGGGTTGCAGTGGGACATGTCAACAGGATGCTCATGACCTGCCGTGAGGCAAGGGAGACGGGTATCACGCTGCCCTTATTCACCTCCAGATCGCGGACGTGCTTCTCTTCCATGGTGACCTGCGCGGCGCTGCGGACCGGGAACCACAGGGCCGCCTCGCCCTCAACCGTTTCTTCCGTCGGATTGTATATTCGCAGCACATAGCGGTCCCCCGTTCCGGTATTCCCGTGCTCATCCACAAAAGCACCCTCGGCTTTCTTCAGCGCACTGAGGACCAGCGATCCGGGCTGGATGTCCACGAACGAGGTCCCCGGTGCAATGTCGCCTTCGGTACGGCCGGACTGGAACAGGCGCACGCCGTAGTTGAATCGCATGGCCTGCTCGAAAACCCCGCCACGTTGCCAGTCGCCGGCGTGCGGATAAAACGCCAGACGGAAGGACTGCCGCCCCAGGCACTGGGTGCCTTTCATGCCGGAATAATCCACTTCGGAGGCGAGCGGGATGCGGTACTCGAACGATCGAAGCAGGGTGATGGCCAGCGTCTGGACCAGATTCGGGCTGGCAGACTCGTCCGGTTGCCCGGCAGACGCGGCCGGTTG
>RECX01000190.1 GCA_007693825.1 Balneolaceae bacterium | reverse complement strand
GAATCGGGATGGCTGCGCCGGAATTGGGTACAGGAACTGCCCGATCGAGGTCCATTAGTAACGATTAGGAGAAAATTCGTAGTTTGAGTCCGTGAGCAGGGACGCTATCGCATCCTGAAACCATCCCTGCGCACAGAAATCTTGCAACTCACGGCCCAAATTACAGACCCATGTACTTCAGCACCACGGACGACAGCCTCGATCTGCAGAAGATCCAGGACGACATCACCTACCTGAGAAACTGCTTCATCGACATGCTCCGCGACCTCGGGGAGGAGGATGTGATCCGGCATCTGGAAGGCGACCACGACGCCGAGGCCGATCCCGACAAACTGAGCAAGGCGTTTTCACTCTATTTCCAGCTCATCACCATCGTGGAAGAGAATGCGGCCGTGCAGCTTCGCCGGAAGCTCGAGAACATGCACGGGCCCGAGCGCATTTCCGGCCTGTGGGGACGCATCCTGCATGACCTGAAAAAAACGGGCCACTCGGCAGAGGATATCGCCGCTGCGCTGCCGGACATCCGGATCGAGCCCGTGCTGACCGCGCATCCAACCGAATCAAAGCGCTCCACGGTAATCGATCAGCTCCGGGCCATTTACCTGCTGATGGTCAAGCGCGAGAACAAGGTCTGGACTCCCAACGAAAAAGAACAGATTGCCGAGGAGATCAAGGTGGCCTTGAGCCGGCTCTGGATAACGGGGCAGGTGTTCCTGCAGAAACCCTCCATCCAGGACGAGCTGCGCAACGTCATGCACTATCTCAAGAACGTCTACCCGGTTGTGCTGCCGCTTCTGGACCAGCGTCTTCGCGACGCCTGGAAACACACCGGTTTTGATCCGTCACTTATTGAAAACCGACGCCAGCTCCCCGGCGTCTCTTTTGGCAACTGGGTCGGCGGCGACCGAGACGGTCATCCGTTTGTGACCGATAAGGTTACCGAACACACGCTTTATGAGCTCAGAAAGCAGGCGCTGTCGCTGATCCGGACGGACCTTGTCAATCTTGCACGAAAAATCAGCATCTCTTCCAATGAAGTTACGGTACCCGGCTTCTTCCGGGACCATCTGGAGCACTTGCGTACGCTTACCGGCCGGGCCGGTGTGGCCGGACTGGCGCGGAATCCCCGGGAGCCGTGGCGCCAGTTCGTGAACCTTATGCTGTCGCGATTGCCCATTGACGATACCGGAAATCCGCTCACGGAGCTAACCGAAGAGCGTTACTATCGCCGGGCCGAGCAGCTGCAGGAGGACCTGGACGTCCTGTGTGACTCGCTGATCGA
Source organism: Balneolaceae bacterium (assembly GCA_007693825.1). GTDB lineage: Bacteria > Bacteroidota > Rhodothermia > Balneolales > Natronogracilivirgulaceae > SKNL01. Next base: position 2,878 of record RECX01000190.1, on the reverse strand, counting down.
GATCAACAGCCGGCGTATTGCACGGGTGGATGTGGAACCGATCGCGCGCAAGGTGGCATCTTTCGGATTCCACATGGCATCCCTGGATATCCGGCAGAACAGCCGGTTCCATGATGCGGCACTTTCACAGCTGATGCAGGCTGCCGGCATCGAGGATGCCGGACATTTCACTGACTGGCCAGAGGAGCGCCGTCTTTCTTTCCTCAACGAAGAGCTCTCCACGGCCCGTCCGTTCTTGCGTCACCGGCACGGCCTCGGCAAAGAAGCGGACGCCGTACTGGCCTGCTATCGCATCCTCTACCGCCATGTCCGCCGCTATGGGACCCGTGGAATCGGCGCGCTCATAGTGAGCATGACCCGCAGCCTTTCCGATCTGCTGGTCGTCTATCTGCTGGCGCGGGAGGCGGGGTTGCTTATCTCCGGCAAAGACGGAATGGCCTGCATCTTCCCGGTGGTGCCGCTGCTCGAGACGATTGAAGATCTGGAACGCGGCCCGGGGATAGTGGATGCGTTTCTGAGCCACCCCGTGACACAACGAAGCCTGATGCTGCAGAAAGAATTGTCCGGGGGACATGCTGTCACCCGCGACCTGCTGCTCCCGAAAAGCGACAAATCGTCCTCTACCCGCAACCACGAATCCGACAGTATCCAACAAGACTCCCGTAAAATCCAACAAGATCCCGAGAGCATCCAAAAGGACTCCGACAGCATCCAACAGGTGATGGTCGGCTACAGCGACAGCAACAAGGACGGCGGTATCCTGGCCAGCCTCTGGAGCCTCAACATAGCCCAGCGCAAACTCAGCGAAGTCGGGCAAAAACACGGGATACGCATCCGCTTCTTTCACGGACGCGGCGGCACCATCAGCCGTGGCGCCGGGCCCACCCACCGGTTCATTGCCGGGTTGCCGTCCGATACCATACGCGGCGATATGCGCCTTACCGAACAGGGCGAAGTGATATCCCAGAAATATGCCAACAGGATCACCGCCCTGTACAACCTGGAGCTGCTTCAGGCCGGCACGGCAGGGCTGACCCTCGGCGCTTTCGATGTCATAGCAACAAAATCCACTGGCGGCACCATCACCACGCGGGAGCTCTACGACCGGCTCGAACCTGTGGTATCCCGGGTTTATGACTACAGCCTGGAAAGCTACAAGGGGCTGGTACGGTCGGACGGGTTCGTCTCTTTCTTCTCCCGGGTCACGCCTATCGACATCATCGAATCCAGCAGCATCGGTTCACGTCCCGCCCGCCGCACCGGGAAACGAACCTTTGAGGATCTTCGCGCCATCCCCTGGGTATTCAGCTGGAGCCAGTCCCGCTTTTTCCTGACCGGATGGTATGGCGTCGGGAGCGCGTTGGAGAGACTCCGCGATGAGGACCCCGATTCCTTTGAAGTCCTCAAAACGCATGCCGTTGCGTTCATGCCGTTCCGCTACATCATCACCAATGCCTCCTCAGCCATTGCGCTGGCCGATACGGAGATCATGGAGTGGTACTCCGGCCTGATGGAGGATCAGTCGCTCGCCGGAAAGTACCTGGAACAGATTACCGGCGAGTTTCACCGCACGCGAAACATGCTTGAGCTGCTGTATGGACACGAGTTGCGATCCCGCCGGCCCCGCATGTACACCATGATCGGTTTCCGGAACGAACACCTGCGTCCCCTGCACCAGATGCAGATCCGTCAGCTGAAAAAATGGCGCACTTTCCGGAAGGATGGTGATGACGCGCGCGCCGACGAAATGCTGCCCGACATGCTGCTGGTGCTGAACGCCATTGCAGGCGGCCTGGGAACCACCGGTTGAGTGCAGTTGGGTACACGAAACTGTCTTCTATCCCGATTTTGGCTTGCCGGTGATCCAAATCCTTGCTAATGTATGGTTAGCAGCAGGTTGGTCAGCAGCTGCTCTTTCAGCTGCCGTGTTATTTAATTACCCGCCGTATGCCGAACGCAATTCACAGATACTTCTTGCGTGCTTCTTGCATGCTCATGGCAATCCTGGTACTGTCAGGGTTTCGGATCCCGCATGCCATTGCCGCCCAGAACCCGCTGTTGGATGGATGGATTTCCGACCATCCCGGCCTGGCCCCGTGCAAGCCGTATGAAGAGCAGTTTGAAGAGATCGATGAGCTCCTGAAAGGCGGACGCTGGACTGATGCCGAGGTGATGCTGCTGCAAATCAAAGCCACGGCACCTGACTGTGCCCTGGTGCCGCTGTTCCATGGCCGCATCCACTACTACCGCAGAAATGACAGGCAGGCACTGGCGCTGTTCAATCAACTGGCCGTCCGGCATCCCGATATGTATCAGACCTACCACTTCCGCGGAATCATTTACAACGATTACGGCCTGCAGACCGTTGCGCTGGAAGAGTTCCACAAGGTCATGATGGTCAACCCCACCATCGGGTCCGGGTATTTCCTGCGCTACATTTTCCCCTACCTTGAAAAGGACGGAAAACTGGATCCGGCGCACATCGACTCCATGCTTCAATATGTCACCAATACCGCAGCCAGCAACCTTACAAGGGGGTTCCTGGCATTTTATCAGGACAATTATCCGGTGGCATTGAGGCACTTCAAGAATGTGACTGCCGCCGAGCCGCAACATGCCGGCGCCTGGCTGTATGCCGGACGCTCCTACGAAGAGATGCGCTGGCGGCTTGAAGCATACCACTGCTACAACAAAGCCATCGAAATCGACAACACGTTTGCCAGAGCGTGGCTTCTGCGCGGACTCATACTCATCAAAGACAGAAACTGGTACCACGGATGCCGCGACCTGTACAAGGCAAAAGAGCTGGAATATCCCGCCGCGGATATGGCCATTCGAAATTTTTGCAGAAGAGGGCGATTTCAGTAAATTAAATTGC
>RECX01000045.1 GCA_007693825.1 Balneolaceae bacterium | reverse complement strand
CGCGGATGCGTCCGGGCACCGGATCGTTGGATGGATCCCCGTTGCGGAATCGTTCGGGGAAAATCTGATACCACACGGCGTTTTTTGCCCATACGGGAATGTTGGCACCGATCTGCGTGCGCTGCGGAACCGGCTGCCGGCTCTCCGCCCTGAACGACCGGACAAATATGGCAGCCGATTTCGGCGGCATGGTGACCTCGATTCCGTCCTCCGAAAGTTTCCAAGAAACCGGCTGCAGGTCCAGCACCTCTTTCCATTCGATGGTCGGCGGCACCCGGGCACCGTCGGGTTTCGGCAGCGGGATTTGGAACGTGGTGGTGTCCTGTGCATGGTTGTTGAATGCAACCACCGCACGGTCGTGGCCCTCGCGCCGCTCGTAAGCAAGCAGGTTTCGCTCATCGTCCGCTAGCAGCACATCCAGCCCGCCATGGACAAACACGGGATGGTCGCGTCGCAGTTGTATGAGGCGCCGGTAAAAGGCGAGCAGTTCCTCGTCGGCCCGCACTTCGTCGCGCGGACGGTCCGCACCGAACGGATGGGCCGACTCGTCCTCAAATTCCAGATCGGGCCAGATCAGCGGCTTGCGGCAGTCCGGATCATCGGCGCCCCACATGCCCAGCTCGTCGCCCATCCAGATATGCGGCGCTCCGATCCAGGTGAACTGCTGCGCCAGGATCAGCCGCACATCCCGCCATGTGCGCTCGTCCGGACGATGAATCTTGTAATCGGGATTTTCGCGCGGATTCACGCGGTATTTGTTCAGCCCCTGGTTGAAAATGGAGGTGGAAAAGCGCGGGGTGTCGTGGCTGGCGGTGAGGTTCATCTGCGCGCGGAGCACCTCCGGACGCAGCCCGCGGGCGATGGAATCAAGGTGATGGACGTATTCCGTGGGCGCGCGCAGTTCCGGCTCGGCCCCACCCAGCCATTGACGCGTGGGACGGTACCACCGGTAGTTCATCACTGCGTCAAAGATGTCGCCCTGGAGCCATTCGGTTGGATCCATGAGAGTCTGCGGCCAGTCGGCCCACCAGAGCTCGCCGACCAGGAAGGCCTCGGGGTTGATGCTGCGCACAAATTTGCGGTAATCCCGCCAGAAATCGACCGGGATCAGCTCGGCCACATCCAGCCGGAACCCATCCACCCCCCTGCTCACGTCGCCGTCGGGGGCCAGCCAGCGGCGCGTCACCGCGAAGATGTGCCGTTTCAGGTCGGGGTGGAAATCGCCGGGGATGAGGTCGCCGTGCTCGAAATCCTCCACGGAGTCGTAGCGCCGGAACTGGGGGAGCTCCGGTACGCCCGCCCAGCCGGGGTAGGAAAACTCGTTCTCCGGCGTCGCGGGATCGTTGAAGCGGTCAATCTGGTACCAGTCGGCGTACGGGGAGGCCTCCTGGTGTTCCAGGATGTGCTGCCAGGCCCAGAATGTGATGCCGGTGTGGTTCCAGGAGTAGTCCATGATCACCCGGATGTCCCGTTTGTGCGCTTCCTCGATAACCTGGAGGAAGAGTTTGTCGGCCGAGGTCCAGACCCAGGTGTCGGGGTCGGCCGGATCCTCCCGGGCCATGAGTGCCAGGTCGCCTTCCGGATCGGGCCCGAAATTCACGTCGATGTGGCGGTAGTTGCGGGCGTCGTACTTGTGCAGCGACGGGGCATCGTTGAGCGGATTAAAATAGATGGCGGTGATGCCTAGGCCGGCCAGGTAATCGAGCTTGTCGAGCACTCCCTGCAGGTCGCCTCCGTAGCGGCGCATCTGGACGGTCCGGTAGAATTCCTTGCCGCTCTCTACGGCCCAGGGCTCCATTCGGTACCAGTCGTGTCCCCAGGGTGTGGGCTCCCAGCTCTCCGGCTTGTTGTGCGGCCAGGAGCCTTCGATAGTTTCCATGGTTGGCTGGTTGCCGGGATCGCCATCCCGGAACCGCTCGGCGAAAATCTGGTACCAGACGGCCTCCTGGGCCCATTCGGGGACGGCCGTCAGGATCTCTTCCGGGACATGATCGGGGACAGCGAAGGGATCCGCTGGGCCCGGGATTGCGACAGGGTTTGCTGAATCCGGGCCATCATGGGAAACCGGCATATCCATCCGGTAGGTAAAAGGATGTGACGGGTCCGGTTGCAACGCATTCCGCTGGGTCACCTCTGACTGTTGCGCTGCCGGCGACTCATCTATCCAGGCATAGCTGTTGGAAGCCGTCAGACCGGTGAAAAGGAGAAGCAGCGTAAAGACGAAGGTTGTTGACTGTAATCTCATCAAGGCAGTTTTTTTAACAGATTGGTGGTCAAGAGCAAGGTAATGATTCTGCGTTAATGATTTATGTACATGCGTCCAGCCTGGGGACCAGAAAAACGGGAAACCTCATAAAGCATCCGCCATGTCCGACCAGGAAAACCATACCTGATCAGGAACTACTGAAACTTTGGTTGTCAATTACCTAAACGTAAACCGTGGCCTGGAATGTTATTCCCTATGGAATATCTCTCCCGATTATTTTGTATACTGAGACAGTACAAACCACTGACATTGAGAGAATTAAACCATGAAGATACTTTACATCATCGCGGGCAGTATAATTGCCATATTTGTTATTCTATTACTGGTGGTGATGATCAGCATCAACTCCATTGTAAAATCAGGTATTGAAGAGACCGGAACAGAGATGACCGGGACAGCAGTCACTGTTGAGAGTGTATCCATTTCACCTTTTTCGGGAAAGGGCACGATCACCGGCTTCAGGGTAGCAAATCCGGATAATTATCAACAGGCGTACGCCTTTCAGGTTGATGAATTTTCCATTGAACTGAAACCATTGTCAATTTTTTCAAGTGAAGTGATGGTGCAGGAAGTTATTGTCACCTCCCCTCAGATATATGTGGAACAGAAACTTCCCGAAAATAACATCAACACCATTCTTCAGCATGTCAGGAGTATTTCAGCCGGTGAAACCACGGACAAAATGTTGGTGATCGATTATTTTTCAATGACAGACGGTTCTGTAGACCTGTATACCGAAGTGGGCGGGGAGCGATCGGAAAGGGTTGAGATCTCCTCCATAGAGCTTCACGACCTTGGGCGGGGCGAGGGACAGCAAGCCCTTGAGGAAGTAATCAAAAAGATTGCTGAGGATATAGCAGAAGAGGCATTGAGAGGAGCACTCCAGAGCGGTGGCGAGCAGATCAGGAACGCAATCAGAGATCTGTTTGATTGATGAGATTTACTTCGCAGGCAAACTTCCGCTGACTTTTTTCCTCATCATCCTGGCTTGACGAAGAATTTCTTCAGGAGAAACCCGCTTCGGCTCAATGGACCGCTCATTTGACCACGGTCATTTTTCTCGCCTCCTGCCAGTCCCCGGCCCGAATTTTCAGCAGATAGATCCCGCTGGCGGCATCGGCCGCATCCCAGGTCACCTGATGACGCCCAGCCGGCCGGTCGCCATCCGCAAGCCGGGTAATTTTCCGGCCCGTCAGATCGAAAATTTCCACCGTCACGGCAGCCGGATGCGCCAGGGTAAAGGAAATCGTCGTGGCCGGATTGAACGGGTTCGGATAATTCTGGTGCAGGACCGGTCCGCCGGCAATGTCATCTTTCGCCAATTCGCCGCTCCGGTCCGATGATGTCCCGGATTCCAGCAGCTCATAAACGACATAATCCCATGCCCCCAGGGCAATCTCCGCATCCTCCCCGATGGACACGACATCCCCGGTCAGCACATCGCGGTACGTGCCCGAAGCCATGCTTCCCTCCAGGGTGAGATCCCGCCCTTGCCCGGACAGGTTCGCGGCCACCAGCACCTGGTCGTCATTTTTCTTCCGGATGAAAGCGAATACGTTGCGGTTGCTCGAGGTCGGGACCCGCTGCAACTCCCCGCCGGCCTCCCCGTGCCAGAGCGCCTGGTTCTCCCGCCTCAGATGGAACAGCGCGGCGTACAGATCCGCCTTGGGATGGTCCCGCCACGGGATCAGGTCCTTGTCGAAAAAGGCCAGCCGCTTGTCGAGCCCTGCCTCCTGACCGCTGTACACCAAAGGCATGCCGTCAAACGTGGCGGTGATGACCGCAAACACCTCGGCGGCATCCCCGAACAGCTCCCTTGTGGTCCCCTGCCAGGAGTTTTCGTCATGGTTGGATGTGAAATAGAGCCGGCTTGAACCTTCCGGGTGGATGGACAGCTGGTGCCGGAACGCCTGGTACAGGTCGTTGGCATTGGCCTGCCCGTCGGCGATCTGCTTGAGCACGCC
>RECX01000046.1 GCA_007693825.1 Balneolaceae bacterium | reverse complement strand
TTTCATTCGTAAAAGCTACGAGTAGCGTACAGATCAGAAGAGCTACTGTCCATCGAATTTGAATCACATTGAATGCTTTGTTTCTGGTAGCTGTATTCATAATATAATTATTGGCTAGACTTGAATTTTTGAGATCAAAATCTTTGGCTCCGGCAGCAAACAGCCTGGCCTGTTTCAAATTCCAACTAAACATCAGAAGTAAAAGATCACCGCATATTGCACTTTACTGCGTGCACGGGTTACTTAAGCTTTCAACTGTGTTTTCGTCCTGACATATGGATTTTCTACGACCGCTCGAATAGGCCCAACTTGCAGTTTCCTGTTTGCTTAACACGACTAAGGCCCTTATAACGGCGGGATTCATTCGGTTGTGTTTAATCTGGCTGAAATACTGTTATTATTCGGTTGTAGATTGAAAACATCCATGGCAAATCAGGAAAGGCAAAGTTGATCACCTGCCATTATTTTTTGATATAAGGAACCTGTTATAAGGCTCAAAATGCCTCTCCATGGCTCTTTTGAATCCTTCCTTGTCACGGTTCCGTATGAATCCCAGCAAATCTTCATGTGTCACAAGTTGGCCATTATTGATCAACTCCCTGTTAATCGGCTCTATAAAATCCCGGAACTTATTGTGTACAAATTGTGAAACCGGGTAAACCAGCTCCTGAAACTGAATAATGCTCTGATTCCCGGTAATCTCATAGAGCTTGGAATGAAATTCATACTCGCTTTCCGCCTTGTAAAAATTTAAATCAAAGGCAGGCCCTCTTTTTACAATATCCATCAGTTCAGCAATGTCGTCGTCGGTTATATTTTCAATAACCGAGTTGCAGATTCCCAGTTCAAGAGCAATTCTGAATCCTAAAAGATTGATAAGCGATTCATCTCCGAGGATCATGGGATTCATTACGCGCTGGAGGCCGCCAAACATATTTGGCTCACTCAGTACCATTCCTCTCCTTGTTCTCGACTCTATGACTCCAAGCATACGAAGTCTGCTTAAAGCTTCTCTCAATACACTCCTAGATACACCCAGTGCCTCAGCCAGCTCATTTTCGTTGGGTATGGCATCGCCTACTTTGAGTTTTCGGGAAATAATAAATTTGAAAAGTTTACTTTCAACGTGATCAACTAACGTAACCGTTTTTTCACTTATTCTGAGGTCGCTCATGATTCATCTGATATATATAACAATTCTCATTTCTTCAATTTAACAATACACACCTTGTAAATCAATGCTGGTTTTTTTTACGCGAATCATTAATTAGTGCCTGCAATATATGCACAAAATTGTGTGTCACTTCAGGTTTTGAAGTTGTATTTAAATTTAAATGCATTATTATCAATTATAGATTACATCAACATAAAGTGCGACCTAAGTAAATAGTTACTCTGAGCAACAGTCTGGCAATTCCATTTCATGCGACGACCCAAATACATCATTTTTGACTACTCTAAAATCGACAGCATCATCCACAACCGGCTGCGGCTCTCGATGCTCTCTTCCATCGCGTACTCCGAAGAAATCGATTTTTCGACTCTCAAGAATACGGTCAAGGCAACCGACGGCAACCTCGGCAGGCAGATTCAGATTCTGGAGGATTCGGGGTATATTGTGAGCAGGACCATTGTCAGCGGTAAGCGCCCGCAGAAGATGTTGGCGCTCACCAACAAGGGACGCAATGCCCTGGTCCGCTACAAAAAGCACGTAATGACACTGCTCCAGTTTCAGGATTCCATTTAAGCCGACAATTCCTGCTGCGATTCCGTTTAAGCCGGCGATTCCTCCGGCGATTCCGTTTAAGACGACCGAACCCATGGCCGATTCCCGCTTTCCGACATCTTTTCCATCGTTCTGCAAACGGATCATCCGTGAGAGGCTGCCCGGGGAGCAAGCCCAAAGAAAGATGGCCCCGGTGCCGGACCAGCGTCCGGGCATGAATGATCTGGGTGGACTGAATACGCGGGGCAGCGCCGTCCTGATTCTTTTTTCACTGCTCGAGCCTCACGCCATCCTGTACACGGTCCGTCACAGACAGCTTCCGAACCATGGCGGACAGATCAGCTTTCCCGGCGGACGGCAGGAGCCCGGTGAGTCGCCTGTTGATACCGCCCGGCGGGAGGCGGCCGAGGAAGTCGGGATCCAGCCGGATCAATACGAGATAACCGGGTGCCTGAGCCCTCTTTATGTGCCCCCTTCGCGATTCATCATCCATCCCTGGCTGGCTTTCTGTCAGGACCGGCCCACCCTGGACGTCCAGACTTCGGAGGTGTACGAAGCATTCTGGGTCCCGGTCCAGGACCTGCTCGATCAGCAGAATATCAAGACAAGAGAACTTACCTACGGCAATGAGAAACTGACCTATCCTTACTGGGATGTGCACCGGGTGCCGCTCTGGGGCGCCACGGCCATGATCACCTCGGAAATCGTAGCGCTCTACCGGGATTTTCTGGATAAGCATCGCGGGTGAGCCCACACTTCACGCTTGTGGACAGCAAATGGCCGGAATTATCCTTACCTTGGGACACAAACATCAACCCGGTGTTTGGCTAAGCAAGCCCCCTATACATGGCATCAAAAATCATCACAACCCGGGATGGATCCCGATCGGTTTTTTCCAACCGATTCCAACAGCATTACCATAATATTGCGGGTGCACTGACCGAAAGCCGGAATGTTTTTTTCGATAACACCGGACTCTCCAAGGCTCTTGCGGAGCATCGCGACATCACACTTGTGGAGGTGGGATTCGGTACCGGCTTGCACGTTGCGTTGCTGGAATGCATGCGAAAACGCACCGGATCACGGTCACAGGTGCATTATTACAGCGTTGAAAAGTTTCCTCTTGAGGGCGATGTGGTCCGCCGGATGGATTTCGGGCGTATTTGTCCCGGCATGGATGAAGTGGTGGGACGAATTGCCGATGCGCTTTTTGAAGCCCGTGACGGCGAAAGTGTTTCCGTGACGATCACCCCGGACAAGCCGGCGGTAGCGGAAAAGGGATTGCCTGATGTGGAAAATACCGCGGGAACACCTTTTACCCGTGTCGAGGTATTCCGCAGCGACTTTCACGACTGGGATCTGTCGGTGCTTAACCGTCCGGCCCAAATCATCCTGCACGATGCCTTTTCTCCGGATACCAATCCCGACTTGTGGACTGTGGCGACGTTCCGCAAGTTGCTTGAAGCCGCCGATCCCCATGCCATGCTCGGGACGTACTGCTCGGCCACCCGGGCCCGCGCCGCCATGATCCTGGGCGGATGGCACATCGGTCGTGTCCAGGGTCCGCCGGGCAAACGCGAGGTCTCCGTTGCTTCGCCGGATGCAGCCATGCTTTCTGCGTTCAAACGGGTAAATGAGGAACTCCTCATGAAGCGGTTTCGGGAAGAGCTTTCCTGAAATCCGGGGCCGACGTCTATCTCAACGGAAGCTTTTCAAGCAGTTTCCCCAGAAATTTCCGGCCGTAGACCCGCCGGATGTGCTCCATGTCGGCCACCACCACAAGCTGCTCGCGGCTTCGCGAGAAGGCAACGTTCAGCAGGCGCGGGACCGAGAGTCCGTTCTTGGCCTCATCGAACGGTCGTACCGAATAGTGCTGTACCGCGCCTCCGCGCGCCTCGCCGCTCATGACCGTATCCAGAATGATCACCTTCTTTTCCCGACCCTGGAAGGTGTGGATGGTCCCGACCTCCAGATCGTACCAGCGGTGCTTGCCCCGCAGTTCCCGGCGCAGATGCCAGACGGTGGACCGAAACGGCACGATAATGCCGATGTCGCGGAGCATGACCCGCCGGACGGTCAGCAGTTCGCGAATCAGGTCCGTCAGCAACGCCAAATGCACTTCGTTGACCGGTTGGAATCCCCTGCGACGATTATCCTGGGTCAGAACCGGGCGCATCGGTGAGGAATCGAGCAGGGTCACCGATGAGGGTCCGGGTGTCTTATCCTCTGCCGGCCGGGCCTGAGCCCCCGCCTTGCCCCTGCCTTTTTCACTGCTTTTGGCACTGCTTTTGGCACTGCTTTTTACCCTGCTTTTGGCACTGCTTTTTACCCTCCCGCTCTTTTTCTTTTGCGCTACCATGTTGTCCGGTGAAGAATCCAGATCCTCCCGGTACTCCTGCTTCACTTCCATTTCGGGTGCCGACTGCAGGCGTCCTTCGTAGAACACCTCGCTGATGACCTCGGCCAGGTCGGACTGCATCCGGTACTGGATGTTGAAGAAGGAGGTGAACC
>RECX01000320.1 GCA_007693825.1 Balneolaceae bacterium | reverse complement strand
TCCGATATCCAAAGCTAACAATATCGGGAGAAAATGCCAGCAACATCACCTGAAATCCATGAGTGGTCCGGCTGCCCGGACGACATTATTTGGCGGACTGCTTTTGGCGGGCTGCCCGAATCAATCTTCCGGGTCCCTTTCCGGACAGAAACCGGTTGCGTGTCAGGAATCGGGCCCGCATCCGGCAAGGAGTCGGACCTACAGGTGGTCAGGAACCGGGTCCGCGGCCGCTGCGTGTGCCGTCGCCGGGTGTGGTGCCTGCTCCCCGTCCGCGCCACCGGGGCGTGCCGTCATCCTCCCGGAACCGGAACTCTTTACCGTCCAGGTTGATGGTGGAAACAGCGATCACTCCGGCCGGATCACCCTCCGGTGAATAGAAAAAGCCGGTCACAGCGGCCTGTTTGTTCGCTTCCATGGGAACGCCCCACTCCTCCCGGAGCTCCGGAGGTGCCGTGTAGAGTTGATGCAGCACCTGATCCGCGGCAAGAAACCACTCTCCGCCCATATGACGAAGACTGCCCGTGATTTCCACAAACGTGCCTTTTTCAATGATTTCCCTGGTACGCATGGGCTGGTCCCGGGAGGGTTGGGATTCTGGGGCTACAGCGGTGTTCATGTCCGGTGCGGAGGCCTGAAGGAATGCCGGGTTGGCCAGGATGGATGAAAGCAGAAGTACCACTGCAAGTGCCCAAATACTGTAGTCGTTTTTTTTCATGACATAATAAATTTTTGAGGATGTGTGAAAGGTTGCAATACGAATCATTGGGACAGCCTCGATGCCGGGCAATGCGGAATCAAAAAAACAACAAATACATTCCGTTTCACTATGAATACCGTTTCATTCACCGGCATGAGGCAATCGCTACCCTTTTAGACGCGGCAACCTGACATCCGGTTCATTTCGAACCTTTTCCCGGCCCGGGCGTCTAATGAATTGCACACACCGGGGTTACCGCGTCATCCCGTTTTCTAAAATCATTTTTCAGGTAGTCCGCATGAAGCAACGCACACTATTTTCCGGAATCCGTATGGAACAAAGTACACCATTCCCGGCCCGCTTTTCCTTTGCGAATCTTTCCGGCGCATTCCGCATTTCCACAATGCTCAAGTTCCTGCTGATTCTGACTGCCCTGGTAACGCTGGCCGCATCAAGCTCCTCCGCCCAGTTTTTTACCGTCAGCGGGATGGTCACCGATGAGAATGACACACCGCTGCCCGAAGCCAACGTAGCCCTGTTCACGCAGGCCGACACCCTCCTTCTGCGCGGCGCCCCCGCCAATCAGGAAGGCGCCTTCACCCTGCGCCGTGTCCCCGAAGGCTCCTACAACCTGATCGTCAGTTATCTCGGATACCAGAGCGCCATGATCCCGGTGGATGTCCGCGACCGTGACATCACCGGGCTGCAGATCCGCATACAGCAGCAACCCGTAGAGATGGATGGCCTGGAGATCACCGCACGTCCCGAGCCGGTCCAGGTCCGCGGCGACACCACCGTCTTCACCGCAGCGGCATTCCCTGTCCGCTCCGATGCCGTTGCCGAAGACCTGCTCCGCCGCATGCCGGGGTTCACGGTGGAAGACGGCCGTCTGAGGGCACAGGGCGAGGAAGTGCAGCAGGTGCTGGTTGACGGCCGCGAGTTTTTCGGCGAGGATCCAAGCGTGGCCCTGCGCAATCTGCCCGCCGACATTATCCGCCAGATTGAGGTGTTCGACCAGGCCAGCGAGCAGGCGCAATTCACCGGCTTCGACGACGGCGAGACCATCCGCACCGTCAATATCATCACCCGGAGCGGCATCCGCGACGGGCAATTCGGACGCGTCAACACCAGCATCGGCACCGACGAACGCTATCTCGGCGGCGGCAACATCAACTACTTCAGCGGCGACCGCCGCATTTCCATCCTCGGCCTGGCCAACAATATCAACCAGGTCAACTTCACCTCCGATTACCTGACCGGCGTGGCCCAGGCCAGCCAGACGTCTTCCATGCGGGGCAGCGGTGGCGGCAGAGGCAGCGGCAGCGGAGCCGGCCGGACCGGCGACTGGTCCCGTCCCGACAACACCTCAAACTTCCTGCTGGGCGAACAGCAGGGCATCAACACCGTCCAGTCGTTCGGCATCAACTACGTCGACCGCTGGAGCGACTCCTGGCGTGTCACCGGCAGCTATTTTTTCAACCGGACCGCCAACACCAACGACCGCATGCTCGAGCGGCAGTTCCTTGAGGATGAAGCCGCCGGCGAACGGTACCTGGAAGAATCCTATTCCGACACCGAAAACTACAACCACCGCTTCAACGCCCGAATCGAGCACAACATCGACCAGTACCGCTCCGTCATCATCCGCCCACGTCTGAACCTGGGGCTGAATGAATCCACCCGTGACCTCAGCGGCCTCACGACCGGGATGCCCCCCGCCGGTACCACTTCCATCCCCATCCACCAGAATGAAACCCGCTACCTGTTCGAATCCGACCAGTTTCGCTACGATTTCAACAACAGCATCCTCTACCGGCGGCGGTTCGACACCCGCGGACGCACGTTCTCCGTCAACCTGTTCACTCAGGCCGACAGCCAGGCCGGCGACCAGTTCCAGCTTGGCGAAAGCCGGTATTTCGGCGACGACTGGACCATCGAAGCGCCCTCGGACCCCATCCGCACGATCACCGACGACCAGTTCGTCGATATCACAACCTGGAACCGCTCCATCAATGCCAACATCCAGTACACCGAACCGCTGACCGAACGCAGCCAGGTCTTCGTCGGATACGCCCCATCCGTTGATTTCAGCAAGTCGGACCGGGGTGTTTTCCGGTTGGATGGGGACACGGACCGGTACGACATCCCCGACCTGCGCCTCACCAGCCAGTACGACAACCGCGAGATTGCCCACCGTCCGACCGTCGGCTACCGGCTGCGCGGCGACGGCTTCCATTTCAATACCTCGCTCGCCTGGCAGCATACTTCGGTGGACGGGGAACAGACCTTCCCGCTTGCCACCGAAACCAGCCGGAGCTTCTCCAGCCTGCTGCCCCGGGCCATGCTCCGGTACCGCGTTTCGGAAACCACCGACCTGCGTTTCATGTACCACACACGCACGCGCACCCCCAGCGTCATCCAGCTCCAGGACGTGATCGACGTGTCCGATCCCCTGCTATGGACCGGCGGCAACCCGGACCTCAGCCAGCAGTACATCCATCGCATCATCATGCGATACCGCTCCATCCAGCCGGAAAAAATGACCTCCCTGCTCGGCTACCTGACCGCATCCTACACGCAGGACTACATCGGCAACCGCACCATCCTGGCCGACCGCGACATGGAAATGGCCAACGGCCTGGTGCTCGAACGCGGCGGGCGGCTCATCCTCCCCGACCAGACCGGCAATGCCTGGGATCTGCGCAGCTTCCTGAACTACAGCATGCCGGTGAATTTCATCCGCAGCAACCTGAACCTGAACACCGGGGTCCGCTACCGCGAAACGCCATCCATCATCAATGACCGGCGCAACATCAGCCACCAGACCGACCTGGACGCCGGCGTCAATATCAACAGCACCATCAGTCCGGAGGTGGACTTCACCCTGGCCTACACCGCCGGGTACCGTTTTGTGCGTAATTCCATCCGGGAGGACCTGGACGATGACTACTACACCGGACGCGCATCCGCCCGTTTCACCGTGCTGCCCTGGCAGTGGCTGATTCTGGAATCGGATCTGAACCTGCTGCATTACGAAGGCCTGTCCGACGATTTCAACCGCAGCATCACCTTCTGGAATGCTTCTGTTGGATACCGTTTCCTGTCGAACCACGCGGCCCAGCTTCGCCTGACGGTCACCGACATCCTCGGCCAGAACAGCAGCATCAACCGCACCGTCACCGATTTTTACATCCAGGACACCCGATCGCAGGTGCTCACGCGCTATGTCATGCTCACCTTTTCGTACAACTTCCGCTCCTTCCAGGAAGGGCGCTGACGACTTTTGGATGCTTGCGATCAGTTCCGCGAACCGTACCAGCCATTCCTGCGAAGCCGGCCCCGATCAGTTTCTACGCAACCGGCCCGATCAGTTCCGCGAAGCCGGCCCAATCAGTTCCTGCGCAACCGGTCCAGCACGCTTTCGATGACATCACGTCCTTCTTCGACCGCGCGATCCCGCAGGTACTCCTCCATGCGCTCACGAATGGCGCTGTCATCAAATCCGGGCCGCGGGCTCTCTGAGGTGCCGCGGATCGTAATCGGCAGTACCA
>RECX01000047.1 GCA_007693825.1 Balneolaceae bacterium | reverse complement strand
GTGGGGTCACATTGGCGGCTGCAAGGTATTTCCCCCTGTTTCAACTTCAGAATTTGCATGCCGTCAGCCGATCGACTTTCATCTCACTCTGCATTGCTGATTTTGTAAACCCGCAACATAGTGGGTTCGGGCCACGGCTCGGGGACTGGCCGGTCGCGGTTGGCACCGCCGTGTTCCCAGCGCAAGTACCAGGAAACTCCGTCCAGGTCCAATCCTTGAGAATCGGAAAGAAGCTCTACCTGCATCGGTCCACCCGTTCTGCGCAGATCGGGAATCGGTTCGATCTGAAAATCTGATTCCGGAATGGTCAGCATCTGCTTCCACTCCGTAGGCTGCGGAGTTTCCAGTCTGATCGGTTGCAATGTCTCTTCATCGAGAACCACAATTGCTTCCTCTTCCTCGCGGTTCCAGACCATCTGGGTGAGTTCGCCACTACCGGCTGGTGTGATCCCGCTCATGCGTATCGTGCCGAAAATGTTGAGGGCGCCGGTCCCGGAGTATGATTCGCCCCAGATAAAGTCCCAGCGGGTGGCCGGAACCACAGTCCATTTGCCCTTGTCAAGCCGTTTTTTCCCCTCTTGATCTATCCGCCCTTCATTACCGCCATCAAACCGCGCATTGAAGATCTGACTGGCGCCGGTTTCGTCAAACCTGTGATAACTGATCACAACCCTGTCCGCGGAATCCCAGCTCATGGCTTTCAGCGGATTGCTCAGTCCGCCGCCCGGTGGCGCGCCGTCAACCAGCAGCTCCGTATTGTCGATGGTGAAGGGAGGCGTTACCGGAACTCCGGCCGCCGACTCCCATTGTGCAAGATCGCTGCCAACGGTCCGTGCATATGACAAAGAGTGGTTGGTGGCATGATCGGGGGTATCACGCCACATCCAAAGCAAATGCCATCGCCCGTCCGGGCCGGCCAGCGGCAAACCGCCGCCATACATATAGGCACTCATCTCACCGCGCCCGTCCAGCAGCGGGGTGTCAAGCACTTGCTCCCAGAGCCGCCGGTCGTCGTCATAGCGATAGAAGTAATGGTCTCCCCGCCCGCTGCCTCCGTCCCGAAATGAGAAAAAGATCGTGCCATCGACCGTCGTGAAAGTGGGATAGTCCGTTCGCTCGTCTTCCGATACCATGTACAGCTGCTCGAACTCATCTATGGAATGGGGAGCCACAGACCGGTAATAAATTGGCCTGGGTGGCATGGGCGGTTCTTGCTGCAGCCTGCGCCGGTAACAGGCAACGTGAATGTAGCCCTGACGATCAATGGCGAGCGACAATTGTGCATGAGCCCCTGTCTGCCAATCCATCTGAACGGGAAAACGGTGATACTTCCATTGGCTGGAATCCAGTTCCCGCTGTGCGAGGGTCAGAAAACGATCATGATCATAATAGGCCACATACTGACGGCCGTCCCGCGTCAGAAGCTGCGGAGGGCCGGTCCGGTGCACGGACCAAACCGGTGCGACATCAATCTGCCCGATTATTTTCGCGGATGGTTCGTCCGTCCCGGACCTGTCTGAACAGCCGAATAAAAGCAGTGGCGTCAGGACCGCGAGACACCACCTGGTGATAAATGCTTGTTTTGATGTGCTTTTAGTCATTTGTTCTCGTGGGGTAAGTTAAGGGAAAGGTCAAGGTCAAGGTCAAGGTCAAGTGTAAAGGCATGGCTGAGGGTAATGCTTATGCCAAGGCCAAGGCTATGGCTATGGCAAACGATAAGTTACGATTAAGGCTGAAATTTATGTCAAGACCGGGCAATCGGTAACAAAACTTTCAATTATATTCCAGATAGCTTACAAGTATGTATTGATCCGTTAACCTCACTGTGTAATCTACGATATATATGAAAAAAATTATTCCACTTGTTATCGCCGGACTTTTTTTCTTTGGAAGCGCACCTGCTCAAGATTATGTCCTTCCTCTATGGCCGGAGAACGAAATACCGAATTTTATCGACACTGGCGAAGCAGATGTTTTCGACACTTCTGACATCGTACGAATAAGGCACGTCCAAATACCAGATATCAGCATCTATCTGCCATCCGGAAGAAATGCCACCGGCAAGGCTGTCGTAGTGATCCCGGGCGGTGGATACCGGGTCCTGGCCTACGATGCGGGAGGCTCTGATATCGCGAAGTGGCTCAATTCGAAAGGCATTGCAGCAATCGTGCTCAAATATCGCCTGCCTCACACCGGCAATAACATTGTCGGACACAAATCGCCCCTGATGGATGCCAAGCGGGCGATGCGCCTGGCGAGGCATCATGCCGACCAGTGGGATATCGACCCCCGGCGGGTCGGTGTAATCGGGTTTTCCGCCGGCGGACATCTTGCCTCCACACTTTCAACACTGTTCGATTATGGGGATGAAGGCCATCCGGATCCGGTTGAACGGCACAGCTCCCGGCCGGATTTTTCAGCACTGGTTTATCCCGTCATATCGTCCGATACAACATTCTGGCACCGGGGCTCATTTCGTGCGCTTCTGGGAGAAAATCCCCCGGATGAACTGCTGCTGAAATACTCCACCGAAAAGCAGATTAAAGAGGACACCCCGCCAACTATCCTGATCCATTCGGCTGATGACACCTCCGTACCCGTACAGAACAGCATTACCTATTTCCAGGCATTGACTGAAAAAGACATTCCGGCCGAAATGCACATTTATCCATATGGCGGACATGGATTTTCACTTGCCATTGGCAGAGGGCATCTGTCAACCTGGCCCGACCGGGTCATCGACTGGATTTTTTCCCTGGAAGTGCCGGAATACGATGAAACAACTGCCATTTCCCGCTGACTGGACCCTTTCATGAACAACCTGAACCTCCAATGTTCAAAAAATACCTCCTCGCCTGGTTTCCCATGGTCTTACTGGCCATTCTGAATGGCGTAATCCGTGAAGCCACCTACGGCCAAATGGTTTCCCACGACCTCGCACATCAGATATCCACCGTAACCCTGATCCTCGCTTTTTCGGTCTACGTATGGTTTCTCGGGAGGATATGGCCGCTGGCATCACTGCGTCAGGCGGCCCTGGTCGGCACCGTGTGGCTGGCACTCACCGTCGCCTTTGAATTCGCCATGGGACGCTTCATAAGCGGCCTCTCATGGGAGGAAATGTTCCGGGCCTACGACCTCCTGTCCGGAAACTTGTGGATACTGGTACCGCTGGCTGTCGCCCTGCTGCCCTCACTGATGTTTCTGACCGGCAGAAAAACGGCGTGACCCATCCACACGAATAAATTTGGTACATTATGATCAGTACCTGTTGGGACACCGTATCCATCAGGGCCGGCGTGGCAATTATTTCCCTGATATACATGCCGGCCAACCATATCCAAACAGATTTACACTTATGAGCTACTATTTCGAAAAGGATTTTCAGCTGCGCTATTTCGAAATGAACAATTTCGGAGAGGCGTCGCCCACCACCATCCTCACCCTGCTCGAGGAAACCGCCGCCGACCATTGCCACTCCATTGACTACAGTCTGTACGACCTCAAAAAGATCAACATCGGATGGGTGCTGCTCTCGGGGATCATCGTCATGGACCGGTACCCTATCTACAAGGAAAACATCACCATCCGCACGTGGCTGTCGACCTACTCATCCATCCGCGGTGTCAGGGAGAACGTGATCTATGATGCCGCCGGCAGGATCATCGGTCGCGCCAGGGGACTCTGGCTTTTTTTTGATATCGCGCGCAGGCGCCCCATCCACATTCTTGATGAAATCAAGCAGCGCTGGTCCTTTTCGGAGAAAATGAGCATCGACCACGATATCACCTCGAAAATCATCCCCGCCGCCAACACCGAAAACACCAAAACATTTCCCATCAACCGGTACGATGTCGACTCCTACGACCATGTGAACAACATCCGGTACCTCTACTGGCTGATGGAGTCCATGCCCCAGGACATTGTCGACAATTGCTACCTGCATTCGATTGACGGACGGTTTGTGGCCGAAGCGCAGTACGGCGACACGCTGGTCTCGTTCACCGAACAAGACTCCGATGACCTGTCGTTTATCCACTCCATCAAAACCGAATCGAACGACCGGGTCTGCGCCTCGGCCCGAACCATCTGGAAAGAACGGTAGCACGGACAATCCTGATATCGCCATAATGTACAGCGGCCTGCAGCAATTTCACCTGCGGCCAGCGGCAATTTCACCTGCGGCCTGCAGCAATTTCACCTGCGGCCAGCGGCGATTTCACCAGCGACTTGCGGCGATTTCACCAGCGACTTGCAGCAATTTCACCAGCGACTTGCACTATTTCA
>RECX01000103.1 GCA_007693825.1 Balneolaceae bacterium | reverse complement strand
ATCACCATCCTCAATCAGATCAAGGGCAAGTACGAGAAGCACCACAATGTGCGCTACTCCGATGAGGCCATCCGTGCATGTGTCACCATCACGGACCGGTACATCACGGACCGTTTTCTGCCGGACAAAGCCATTGATGCCCTGGATGAGGCCGGTGCGCGGGTGCACCTTTCCAATATTACCGTCCCGGATCATATCGTGAAGCTGGAGGATGAGATTGAACTCACCAGCGCAGAAAAGAACAATATGGTCAAAAAACAGCGGTTTGAGGATGCGGCGCGTCTGCGTGACACTGAAAAGAAGCTTATTGAGGAACTGGAGCGCGAGCAGCGGGAATGGGAAAAAGAGTGTGAGAAGATCATCCACGATGTGAACGAATCGGATGTGGCGACGGTCGTGGCCATGATCACCGGAATCCCGGTCAACAAAATTGCTCAGAGTGAAGGCCAGAAGTTGCTGAAGATGAAAGAAGAGCTTTCCTCCAGTGTCATCGGGCAGGAAGAGGCCATCCTCAAGCTGAGCAAGGCCATCCAACGCACCCGTGCCGGTCTGAAAGATCCGTTCCGTCCGATCGGATCGTTCATTTTCCTGGGTCCCACCGGTGTCGGAAAGACCGAGCTGGCCAAGGTCATGTCCAAGTACCTCTTTGATTCCACCGATGCGCTCATCCGTGTTGACATGAGCGAGTACATGGAAAAATTCTCGGTCTCGCGATTGGTTGGAGCGCCTCCCGGCTATGTCGGCTACGAAGAGGGCGGTATTCTGACCGAAAAAGTTCGCCGCAAGCCTTACAGTGTGGTTCTGCTTGACGAGATCGAAAAAGCACACCCGGACGTATTCAACCTGTTGCTGCAGGTACTGGATGACGGTGTATTGACTGACAGTCTCGGGCGAAAGGTCGATTTCCGCAATACCATCATCATCATGACCTCGAACATCGGGGCGCGTGACATCAAGAACCTGGGTCGCGGCATTGGCTTCTCGAATACGGAAGGAACCTTCGATTACGCCAAGATGAAAAGCACCATCCAGGACGCCCTGAACAAAGTCTTCAACCCGGAGTTTCTGAATCGTGTCGATGACGTGATCGTGTTCAAGCCGCTGGAGAAATCCGACATCTTCAAGATTATCGACAACCTGGCCGAAGAGCTGTTCTCACGCATTGAGAATCTTGGCTACAAGGTTGATATCACCAAGGGTGCCAAGGAGTTTCTTGCGGATAAGGGGTTCGACCAGAAATTCGGGGCGCGTCCCCTCAAAAGGGCCATCCAGAAATATGTCGAAGACCCGCTTGCCGAGGAGATCCTGGGAGCTGCAAAAGCAGAGGGATCGGTCATTCGCATCAAGATGAACCAATCGCGCGACGGGCTGGCCTTTGACTGGAAAGACCCTGAAAAGAAGGATCAAAAACCGGCAGATGACGCGGATAAACGGGCATCACGGGAAAATTTCCCGGAAGAATCCCGAAATTGATCCTGAAAGCACTCTTTGTGGATATCCGATCATTTTGAGGACATCTCACCCTGAGGAAATTCACTCACCCTGAGGAAATTCACTCACCCTGAGGATACCCATTCACCCTGCTCGTCTGAAACATGACCCAGGGAGTGGAACCGTCATCAATCAAAGTGAATGACGGATGATCAGCTCTCTGCTGGTGCCCTGAAGGCGGTATGTCGCGTCACTTTCGTACTGCAGTGAAAGCGGGAAATGGGGGGATGTGTGTACGGTGAGGCCTGTTTCTTCCCGAACGACCCGTCTCTGGCGCACATCGATGACATGCATCCTGATATTTTCCAGGCGATTGCTGTTTCGGGTTCCGGTCAGGACTGCAAGTTTGCCATCGGGCATCCACGAGGCCACCTGAACGCGTTCCCGGAAACTGGCGCTGCCAAGCCGTTCCCCGCTGGCCACTTCGTGCACCATGGCCCTGCCGGAAGCACGGCCTGTGACATACCGGGCGCATGGACTCAGCACCACCTCCTCTATTTCGTTGTCTTCGTAGTCGATATCCGCCAGGATATCTCCCCGGGCCGACAGCACCATTGCGTAATGCCGGTCACTGGATTCATCCTGAAGATGGGCCAGCATCAACCGGCCAGAGGGGTGCATCCGGACCGATCGGATACTTCTGTCCGGGGATTGTGTGAGCGTCCGGCCATCATCCCCCGAACGGATGTCCCTGATGCGTGAGCCAACCTGTCCGGTGTGGAAAATCCGCGGGTTGAAAGCGACCATCCGGTGTCCGAACGGTGTGCTTGCAAATTCCGAAACGGCTTCTCCTTCCGGGCTGCCGGCGCTGTTGAAAATCCGGAAGACTTCCTTTCCGCGCTCATCAAAATAGGTGAATGAGGCGATATTGTCGCGATAGACAAAACTTCCGTTGTTGAGCATGTAGAGATGGATGGAGGGATCACCCGGGTCGTAACCGGCAATGCGGCTGATGCGATGCAGCAGGGACCCGTCGGACCGGTAGATCTCTGCCGCCACCTGATCGCCTCTGACAAAAAGGACGCCGACAAATGACCGGTCCTCGCTTATGGATGCGTGATGGAACCCGGAAACCATGGCTGTGCCGTCACCGAAGATCAGCTCGCCATCACGGATCCGCATGCTGGTTCCGCTGTCTTCACGCAGAAGGTCGGTCCGGAACTGGTCAGCCGCAAACTCTTCCGTTTCAGGCGAATACCAGAACCTTACGTCCTGTGCGCCCGACGGGGACAAAGCGGGGAAAATGAAAATATTAAGTGTAAAAATGCTGAGGATTATCGCCTTGTTCATTCCGTTAATTACATTTTGATTTCCGGTAAGGTAGTGCCACACAATCTGTCACAATTCGTCACAATCTGCTGTGCAACTCATGCCATGATTTCCTAACATTACCGGTGCACAGATTGTTCAGGATATTACAGAATATAAGGCATCGATGACCATACGATATTCCATCATAATACCGGTGTACAACCGTCCGGATGAG
This sequence comes from Balneolaceae bacterium, assembly GCA_007693825.1. GTDB lineage: Bacteria > Bacteroidota > Rhodothermia > Balneolales > Natronogracilivirgulaceae > SKNL01. The sequence continues at coordinate 1,317 of RECX01000103.1, read as the reverse complement.
CTCAGGGAGCTGCTTGAGAGTCTTGTCAGCTTGAAAATGGCGGCAAGGGCGCCGGACAGCGAAGCGGCACGGGATAGCGAAGCGGCACGGGATAGCGAAGCGGTGCCGGACAGCGAAGCGGCGCCGGACAGCGAAACGGCATGGGAAAATGATCCGGCAAGCTGGGAGGTCATCGTGGTGGAGGATGGTTCATCGGTTCGCTCCGATGAGGTTTGCAAGGAGTTTTCCGGGGATCTTGAGCTCAGGTACCTGTTCCAGGAGAATGCCGGTCCGGCAGCGGCGCGCAACACGGGTTCCGGATCCGCCCGCGGCGAATGGCTGTTGTTTTTCGACTCGGACTGCATCATACCGCAGGGGTATTTCGAAGCGGTGGACAAGGCACTGGAGGATACGTCCATTGACTTTTTCGGCGGACCTGACCGCGCGGCGGCAGATTTTTCGGCTACTCAGAAGGCCATAGACTATGCCATGACCTCTTTTCTGACCACGGGCGGCATCCGGGGCGGGCGCCGGAAGCTCGACAAGTACTATCCCCGCAGCTTCAACAAGGGTGTGAGGAAAGCCGCATTTCTCGATGTCGGAAGCTTTTCAGGCCTGCGCTTTGGCGAGGATCTGGACCTTAGCATGCGGCTCATGCAAGCGGGCTACCGGTCGGCGCTCATCGAGGATGCCTGGGTCTATCACAAGCGGCGCACCGACCTGAAAAAATTCTTCAAGCAGGTCTACAATTCCGGGATGGCACGCGTGGTGCTGAACCGGCTGCATCCCGGCACCATGAAACCGGTCCATTTGCTGCCCTCATTGTTTGTGTTGTACCTTTTTGCGGCCCTGGTGTCGCTGCTGGCTGGGGCTCAGGGGATACTGTGGTATCCGGTCGGGATCCTGGCGGTAATCCTTTTCATTGACGGGTTCCGGTCAACCGGGGATATCGGGACATCCCTGCTGGTCCCCCCTGCCAGTTTTGTTCAGCTGTGTGGATACGGTATCGGGCTTATGCACTCTTTCCTCCTGATCCATATCCTCGGAAGAAACCGTGCCAGCGCCTTTGAAAAGAATTTTTACAAGTAACCAGATAAATTCGGACACAATCAGATTGATTTCCTCCCGCTTTTCGCTTATCTTTGGTGTCTTTGCGGAACTACAATTCCCATAGCAGTACCCGTTTCTCCGGGAATTCATATTTTGCATAAGGCATGGCAGCAGGCATGCTTGAAACCAGTTCTTTGTATTAGTGACAGAAAGTAGCGATCGGCACCAACAAAATGGGCAAATTCGGTTGAGAAAATGATCGGGGCGTAGCGCAGCCCGGTAGCGCAT
>RECX01000048.1 GCA_007693825.1 Balneolaceae bacterium | reverse complement strand
GTTTTCCGTTCACCTGGAAAAGAAGATAACCGTTGGGCTGTCGTTCCAGAAGCTGCACATGGTAGTTGCCCGTGCCGGTCCGCAGGTGAAACTCCCCTCCGCCGAGATCTTCCCATTCAAAGGGATAGGAGTGACCATTCAGCTCGGCGATATGCTGTTCCAGATGATAGGTGATCTGGTATTCGGTGTCACCCGATATGACCTGTCTTTTCATAGGTTGATAATTTCTGATTAAATAGGTCAGATAGAATGTCCATGACGGTTATAATCATGCTTCTGTGTGAACGGGAGCCGTCATGGCCATTTCATAGGTTGTCGCAGGAGGATATGTTTTCAGGTATGTCATGCACGCGGGGTGCCCTGGGGCCTCATGGCTCCAAGTCCCGATTTGGTGGCCCTGTAAAAAAAGGACCCCGGATTGTCATTATCGAAATGTCGCACTTTTGTGCCAACAGTGCCAGCATCACTTTCGAACACCTCGATCATGTTTTTATGCATGAGTGTGATCAGATCGTCGCGGACCTCACCAGGCGAAAGGCCGGTTTCCTGGCGGATGTGGTCGTAGGACTCGGCATAGATGAGAAGCTGCAGGATCTGCCGTTGGCTATCGGTGATTTTGGACATGGACTTGTCTCGCTTTATTTGAGTTTGATGTCGCCATACGTAATCAGGTTCCAGCGGTTGTCATAAATGAAGAGCCGGTGGAGCCCGTCGTTCCTGCTTCGGGCATTGCTGTAGTTTCTGCCCGGATCAAATTCGGCGGGATAGATGTTGAATATCAGTGTTCCGAAGTCAAGCGGGCTTCGGTCGTGAATATAGTGGGTGATCATGGAACGTTCATCGAACATGTCAAAGTAGGATATGGCCTGCAAACCGCTGACCGTCCCGACCCCCGTCACGATCAGCTCTACCCTGACCGGCTCACCCCGTGTGGGATTCGGGTGCGGCGGTATCTGGATATCCACAAAGCCCTGGAACATGGGGCCGATGCGCCAGTCGTCTTCATCACGGCGGACCACCTCGCCGTTGGGCGTGGTTTCCGTGTAATTTTGCGGTGTGCGATAGGCCTGCTGCTCGAAATCGACCTGGTCCTGGCTTCGTGCGCATCCACCCATAAAGATAACCAGCAGTGCAGCCAGCAAGACCATTGCCGGCAGGGCCAATGCAGGCAGGAGCGGCCGGTTCTGCGAGGCCGTTCCGGATAACACCGTCATGATCCCTTCACGGATCCCGCTGCTTCCGGTCAGGAATCCCGCCGCGGTCGATATGCGTTCATTTGCTATACGTTCATTTGCTGACTTCATCTTTTCAAAACGGTTGTCTTCCGGGAACCTTTTCTTCTCCTTTTTCGTGAATTAATACGTAATTTCCTTGTTGCGCCGTGTGCACGGACATCTTGCAACGTTAAAATAACGAATTATGCTGGAAGTAATTGGCATTACCAACTGCGATACCATAAAAAAAACAAAGGAGTGGCTTTCCGAAAAGGGTATTTCCTACTCTTTCCGGGATCTGAAAAAGGATCCGCTCAGCCCCAACGAACTGGCGGAGCTGGTCATGCGGGCAGGGCTTGATACCCTGGTCAATCGCAAGGGCCGCAAATGGAAAATGCTGGGTCTGTCGGACAAGGAACTCAGCGACAATGACCTGTTCGAGGTGCTGCTCGAGCATCAGACCATGATCAAACGTCCCGTGCTGCGCAAGGGGGAAGCGATCATGGTCGGGTTTGATGAAGATGCGCTGCAAAATTTTATCGAAGGAGAATCCTGATGCGTTATCACCTCCCGGCCGGATTGTTGCTGCTGCTGGCATTATTTATTGTGATATTGGCGGTCAGAGGAGAGATTTACAGCCGATCGGATGCCATCGCTGTATCAGGAGTGCCGGAGGGAGGCGTTGCCGGGGAAAAGTCACATGGCCGCATGGCCGGCAACCCGAATCCGGATATCCATGAACTCATAGATGCCGATGAAAAGTTCACTTACGAGGTGCGCTACGGTTTTCTGCGTTTGGGCAATGTATACGTCTATTTGAAAGGAGATACGATTCATCGTGGCACGGAGGCTGTCCATATGGTCACGGAAATGGTATCCAACAGAAGGATTCCCCTGGTCGGACATCGTGAGCATCGTTACCACAGTTTCATGGCGGTCAATGACACCATGCCTTATGGTCTGCGGTTCTGGCACGACTCCATACACGATGAACGGATGGAGCGTTATCTGTTTGATTTCGATTATGAAGCGGGGTACGTGTACAGTTACGAAGATGGTGAGCTGATAGATACGCTGGATCTGGACCAGCCGGCTGATGGCGGTCCGGGCGTCATGTACTATTCCCGGTTATTTGCCGGGACGGACCAGGATAGGGCATACCCGATCTATATTGACCACGACCAGTCCGAAGTCCTGATGAACTTCTCTTCGGAGAGCGTATCCTACAACTCAAAGGCTTTTCCGGACAGGGAAATCAGGGCTTATACCATGGATGGCTACGCCGGTTTCGACGGACCTTTCGGTTTTTCCGGCGAGTTTACAGCTTATTTCATGGATGATGAGCTGCGCATACCGCTCGAGGCGCGTGTTTCCATCTGGGTTGGCAGCGTGCGGGTGCGTCTCACGGAATATGAGCGGATGAACTGAACATGACAGCCTCCGGCTGATACACAGGAGCATGATTGCATCCTGTCATGTGAGATCATTCTGACAATATGAATCGAAATGATATAAACAGATGAATGTTTTTTTCAAACAGCTGCCCCACGCCGAAGGACTTGCATTGCCGGCTTATGCCACGCAGGACTCGGCGGGACTCGATTTGCGGGCGGCGCTGGAAGAGCCGATAGTCCTTACGCCGGGAAGCCGCGCTCTTGTCCCGACAGGATTGCAGATGGCGTTGCCGCAGGGGTACGAGGCGCAGATACGCCCCAGGAGCGGACTGGCCTTCCGGCATGGCATCACAATGCTCAACACGCCCGGGACCATTGATTCCGACTACCGGGGGGAAGTGAAAGTGCTGGCTGTTAACCTGGGCGATGAACCGTTTGAAATCAGGCATGGCGATCGCATCGCGCAGATGGTGATTGCTCCCGTGATCCGGGCCGCAATACAAGGTGTTGAGGAACTGCCGGACTCGGAGCGGGGTGAAGGAGGATTCGGAAGCACAGGAACACATTGAACAGATTGACACCATATCTGACCCTGCTCAGGGAGAATCATCAGTTCCGCAGGGTCTGGCTGAGCCAGATCATATCCAACTTTGGTGACTGGTTTGGAGTGATCGCCGTGTTCACGATCATCCTCAATTTTTCCGATTCCGAGTTTCTGCTGGGACTGGTAATCATCACCAAGTTTGTCTCTTTTGCCGCGCTGTCGCCTTTTGCAGGGTATCTGGCCGACCGGTACGATCGTCGCATGCTTATGCTGTTGTGCGATTTCGGTCGCGGAGCGGTTGTGCTCAGCTTTCTTTTTGTGCGGGACCCGTCCCTGCTGTGGCTGGTCTACATGCTCACGGCCATGCAGATGGGATTTGCCGCAGTGTTCGAGCCGGCCAAGCAGGCGTCGATACCCAACATCACAACCGGTGACGACCTGGTCAAGGCCAACATCATATCCAACCTGTCCTGGAGCGTCATTTTTACGACCGGTATGGGAATTGGCGGCCTGGCAACGGCATGGCTGGGCACCGATGCCGTTTTTGTGATCAACGGGACCGGCTATATCCTGTCGACCTGGTTCATCTTCCGCGCCACCATACCGCATGCCCGGGACGAGGAGACCATGCTGTCACTGCGCAACCCGGTCCGGGGCATCATCGACGGGTACCGGTTTATTTTCTCAAATACACATATTCTGCGTCCCGCCCTGGCCAAGGGGACCATTACTTTTTTTATGGGAGCGCTGGTGTACATGCTGATCCTGGTTTCGGAGGAGATACTGATGCTCGGAAGCATCGGACTGGGATTGCTCTACTCCGCCCGTGGATTGGGAACGGCGGTCGGACCCGTGCTGATTCGCCGGTTCTTCAGCGATGAGCGCCGTTGGGTGATGATGATGGGACTGGCCATGATATCGGTCGGCACCTTATACCTGATTATCGGGTCTCTGGAAGCGATATGGCTGATGCTGGTCCTGGTATTTGTGGCGCATACGGCCAGCGGCGCCAATTGGGTCATGAGCACCGTTCTGTTGCAGAAACGTTCGCCGGATGCGTTCCGCGGACGCATTTTCAGCTCCGAATGGCTGCTGTTCACATTTTCGCATGCCACTTCGGTGACCATTGCCTCGCTGGTTATGGAA
>RECX01000049.1 GCA_007693825.1 Balneolaceae bacterium | reverse complement strand
TAAGATTACAAAGACACGGAAGAAAAAAACTTCCCTTTTACCACATTGTCGCTGCCGACGTGCGCACCAAGCGTGACGGACGCATCATCGAGGACCTGGGAAGATTCAACCCTACCCAGGAGCCATCCCTTCTCCGTCTGGAGACGGACCGGGTGATATACTGGTTGAAAAACGGCGCACAGCCGACGGACACTGTCCGTTCCATCCTCAAAAAAGAGGGTGTTTTCTACCGCCTGCACCTGGAAAGATGGGGCAAATCCGAAGAGGAGATTGATGCCACTGTTTCGGCGTGGAAGGAAGAGCGCAGCAAAAAGAAAAAAGCTCCCGCCACCAAGGCGGAAAAAATGAAAGCCCAGCTTAAAGCCGAAGAGGAGCAGTTCAAGAAAGACCAGGAGGCAAAGGCCAGGGCTGCCGCCGAGAAGGCACTTATTGAAACCGAAGAGGCAAAAGCAGCGGAAGCAAAGAAGGAAGAGGAAGAAGCAGCCGTTGCGGAAGCCGATGCCGGAGAAAAGGCCGCGGAAAAAGTTGAAGCAAAAACCGAAGAAAAAGCTGATAAAACCGAGGCAAAGGCGGAAGTAAAAGCCGAAGCAAAAGCCGAAGAGGCCCCCGTTGTCAAAGAAGAAAAAGAAAAGGCAGAAGTAAAGGCCGAAGAAGCGCCGGGTGAGGAGAAGGAAGCCGGGGAAGATGCCGACCAGAAGGCCAGGGATGAAGCCGTGAAAAAATCAGAGAAAGAAGCGGCAGAGAAGCCTGTGGCTGAAGAGAAGGCGGAGAAGGCGGAAGCTGAGGAAAAACCGGCAGAGAAGCCTGCGGTTGAAGAGAAGGCAGAGAAGCCTGAGGCTGAGGACAAGGCAGAGAAAGCGGAAGCTGAGGAAAAACCGGCAGAAAAGCCGGAAAAAGAAGTCAAAGCCGACAAGGAAGTGAAAAAGGAAGCCAAGTCAGATAAGAAGGAAGAGAAAGAAAAACCAGCTGACGACGCTTCCGAAGAAGAATCGAAAGAAAAGAAATAATAGCACGCAACGGGTATTTTCTGAGGTTTCAGATATGGCAAAAGAACCGAGTCCGGGCCTGTATCCGCTTGGGATCATTGCCAAAGCCCAGGGAACCCGTGGTGGTTTTTTGATGGAAGTAAATGATCCGGCAGCCATGATGGAAACGCCGGACCTGTTGTATTTCCGATACCCGGACAGTCAGTGGGTGCCGTATCGTGTTGAAGAAATACGGCCGCAGCAGGCCGGGAAACGGAGCGTGTTCTTTGTCATACTGGAAGGAATTACCACCCGCACCGAAGCGGAGCAGTTGAGAGGTCTGGAAGTTAAAACAGACCGTTTTACGGAAAGCTCTCCCGACCCTGACAATGTCACCGGGTACACGGTACTCCGGAGTGATGAAACCCGGATGGGCGAAGTGGCGGATCTTATGGAGACGCCCGCCTACAGGATCCTGGTTGTCCAGGCAAGTGACAGGATTGTCCTCATACCCTGGATGGAACAGTTTGTAGTCGGAGTAGACGACGATTCCCGCACCATCCGCACCCGCAACACCGAGGACCTTGAAACGCTGGAGTAAACATGATGAGAATTGACATCATATCAGCCGTACCGGAGCTGTTGAAAGGTCCCCTGGATCACAGTATTGTCGGCAGGGCCCGCAAATCTGGAAAAGCAGAAATCGTTGTTCATGATTTGCGCACATACTCAACCGACAAACACGGGAAAGTCGATGACTACCCTTTCGGGGGTGGCGCCGGACTGGTGATGACGCCGCAACCGGTATTTGACTGCATCGGATCGCTCCGGCAGGTAAGGAAATACCAGGAGGTCATTTTCCCGACGCCGGACGCCCCCATCCTGGATCAGCAAACGGTGAACAAACTCTCGCTTCATGAGAACATCATTATTCTCTGCGGGCATTACAAGGGTATTGACCAGCGCATCCGTGACGAGCTGGTGACCATGGAAATCAGCATAGGTGATTATGTGCTCTCAGGTGGAGAGCTGCCGGCCATGGTACTCGTCGACAGCATGGTCCGGCTGCTTCCTGGTGTTCTTGGTGATGCCGAAAGCGCCCTTGATGATTCCTTTCAGGACGGATTGCTGTCCCCTCCGGTGTACACACGTCCCGCCAGCTTCAGGGGACTGGGCGTCCCGGAAATCCTCACCTCCGGAAATCATGAACGCATCCGGGTGTGGAGAGAAGAAAAAGCCCTGGAGCGAACCAGGGAAGTTCGACCGGATCTATATGGAAATTTTATCAACAAAAAGTAACTAATCGTTTAACATACAATGGAAAAGCTTACTCTTATCGAACAAGCCCAGACCCGGGATGATCTCCCTGAGTTTCAGGCAGGCGACACGGTCAACATTCACTACCGCGTACGCGAAGGGGAGAAGGAGCGTGTTCAGCTGTATGAGGGTGTTGTTATCGGAAGAAAGGGCCGCGGAGCCAACCAGACATTCACTGTGCGCAAAATCTCGAACAATGTCGGTGTGGAGCGTATATTCCCTCTCTATTCCCCCTTTATTGCGAAGATTGAAGTGAAAAAACGCGGCAAGGTACGTCGTGCCAAGCTGTACTATCTCCGCGCGCTTCGTGGCAAGGCAGCCCGCCTTCGCGAGAAGTAGCGCTCCGGCAATCCCGGCAATCCTGTTGCATCCTGTTGTTGCATCCTGCTATGGATGCGGCTGCTTCGTGAAGGTATCGGTCCATAGGGATGCCAGTCCATATGGATACCGGCCCTCTTCGAATGCAGTCCAGCAAGTTTTTTGGAGATCCTCCACCTCAGCGGTAGAGGATCTCGACTTTTTCTGTGGGTTCGCCGGTAGCGTTCCGGATAGCAATCTGCTGGGCTACCCGTTGCGACAGTTCGATGAAAGCCTTTGCGGCTGGGGTTGATGCATCTCCTACGACAATGGGTTTTCCAGAATCTCCGCCTTCCCGCAGTTGCTGCTCGATCGGGATTTCACCGAGAAACGGCACGCCCATTTTTTCAGCAAGGTTCTTGGCCCCGTCCTTGCCAAAAATGTGATATTTTTTGTCGGGCATGTCCGGCGGCGTGAAAAAGGCCATGTTTTCCACGATACCCAGCACCGGGACCTTCACCTTTCCGAACATGGCGACTCCCTTGCGGGCATCATCAAGCGCCACCGTCTGCGGTGTGGAGACAATAACCGCGGCCGTCAGCGGCACCGACTGAACAATGGTAAGCTGGATATCGCCCGTACCGGGCGGCAGATCGAGGATGAGGTAATCCAGTTCTCCCCAGTCGGTCTCACTCAGGAACTGCTTGACGGCACTCGAAACCATGGGTCCGCGCCAGACTACGGCCTCATCCTGCTGCACCAGGAAGCCCATGGAAAGAAGCTTTACGCCGTATTTTTCCAGGGGTATCAGTTTGCGCTGCGTGCTTATGTTCGGACGCTCGTGGATGTCGAACATGGTGGGGATGCTCGGTCCATAGATATCCGTATCCACAAGCCCTACGCTTGCGCCGGCTTTGGCGAGTGCCACGGCCAGATTTACGGAAACAGTGGATTTGCCGACACCGCCTTTCCCGGAAGCCACGGCAATGATATTTTTGACATCTTTCAGCATGTTCTGATCTCCCTGGCCCTGGGTGCGGCTTCCCGTTACTTTGGAACTCATGTTGGGGGTGACCACCGCCTCCTTGTCCACAAGATGGGTAACGGCATTTATGCAGGCACGTTCAATCTCGGCTTTCATCGGGCATGCGGGGGTAGTCAGATTCACCGTGAAGGAGACGTTTTTACCGTCGATCTGAATATCCTCGATCATGTTCAGGGAGACAAGATCCCTGCCGAGATCGGGGTCAATGACATTTCTGAGTGCATCCAGTACATCTTCTTTGCTAATGGCCATAGGTCAATGCGGTTTTTTAAATGTAATAAATCTAATGTGTAACGAATAACCTTTCCCTGTCTTGCTGACAACAAGAAAGAATCGGGAAATATTCCCGGAAGACAAAATAATATTGTCCATGACCTGAAATCACATACCCAAAATCCCTTATGATATTTGTATCTTGCACACTGAACCAAATTCGATGATTATGTTGAAAAGAACCCCACTATTCGAAGCGCACCGAACGTTCAAGGCGAAACTCGTAGACTTTTTCGGGTACGAGATGCCCCTTCAGTACAAGAGCATTCGCGATGAGCACATGTCCGTCCGGAATCACGCCGGCATATTTGATGTCTCGCACATGGGAGAGATCCTGATCCGCGGGGACAAGGCCCTGGAGGTGGTCCAGGACCTGACGGCGAATGATGCTGCCCGGCTGAAAGCGGGAAAATCGCATTACAGTGTCATGTGCCGTGAAAATGGC
>RECX01000175.1 GCA_007693825.1 Balneolaceae bacterium | reverse complement strand
TAAACAGATGAAAGTATTGATCGTTGAGGATGAACGCATCACACGGATCACACTGGCCAATCTACTGAAAAAAAAGGGCTACGAGGTCGAGAGTGCTTCCGACGGTGACAAAGGCCTGAAAAAAGCCGGCAGCGGCACCTATGATGTTGTAATCACCGACCTGCGCCTGCCCGGAAAAGGAGGGATCGACATCCTGAAGGCAGCCAAAGAGTCCAATGAGAACTGCGTGGTCATCGTGATCACAGCGTACGCCACCGTTGAGACCGCCGTATCTGCACTGAAACTTGGTGCTTACGACTACATCACCAAGCCGCTTTCCCCGGAAAAGTTCATCAGCCTGATGAACAATATCCATGATTACTTTGAGGTCAGGGTTGAAAACAAAAAGCTGAAAAAGCGCCTGGAACGGATGGAGAACAAAACCATCATCGGCAGTTCCCTACCCATGCGCAAGCTGCTGGAGACCGTCCGGAATGTGGCCGGACATGATTACACGGTGCTTATCCATGGCGAGAGCGGCACCGGCAAAGAAGTCATTGCCCGTGCCCTTCATCAGCAGAGTGACCGCCGGGACCAGCCCTTCATCGCCGTCAACTGCGCCGTCATTCCCGAATCCCTGATCGAAAGCGAGCTGTTTGGCCATGAAAAGGGTGCGTTCTCGGGTGCCATCCAGCAGCACAACGGATATTTCGAACGTGCCCACAAAGGCACCATTTTCATAGATGACATCGACGATTTTCCGCTCAATCTACAGGTCAAACTGCTCCGTGTGCTGCAGGAGCGCCAGTTTGTCCGTGTCGGTGGCATGGAAACCATTTCCGTGGATGTGCGTGTCATCTGTGCGACAAAAGTAAACCTGGAACAGCTGGTCCGGGAGAACCGCTTCCGGGAGGATCTGTACTACCGGCTTCATATCATCCCCTTGCACCTGCCCCCACTGCGGGAGCGGATGGATGACATCCCCGCACTCGTAAGCCATTTTTTCAAGAAACTGGGAGCCGGAGACATGCTCTCGCACCTGGATCGCACTTTCTATGACAACCTGATGACTTACGACTGGCCCGGCAATGTGCGGCAGCTGGAAAACACCGTGGAACGCATCGTGGCCACTTCCGATGTAGGTATTGCCGCCACGCTGGCGGCCGGAAGGGATTCGCTGGCGGCCGGAAGGGATTCGCTGGCGGCCGGTACTGCACAAGGCGTCCCATCCACTAATGACCAGTATCCACCGTACGAAGAGTTCATCCAGGAAAAAGAAGAGGAAATCATCGGTTGGGCGCTGGAGAAAACGGGACAGAATATCACCAGGGCTGCCGAATTGCTGGATCTGCCAAGGGGCACACTGCGCAGCAAACTGAAGAAAAAGGGCCTGTCCGGCCGGAAACTTCGAAACTGATGCAGGGTAATGAGCGATTCAGGGATTGGCTTTCTCCTTGCACACCACCATCACCATGCGCGGGCTCGTCCGCGGATCAAACGCACGGCCGCTATAGTCACCGAGAATCGTTTGCATGGTCATGCCCAGGTCGGCGAATGCCGTTTCGAACCATTCCCTGCCATACAGTTTGACGCGTTCCTGGAAAGTCATCGTCTTTCCTTCCGGCGCGGACATGAACGACAGGGACTTGACCACGGTATCGTTTTCAATGTGCCGGGTGATGCGGCAGGTCATCCCCACTACGGTCACTGTCTCCTCGGCCACCAGACTGCGCCGCACGGCCTCAGGATTCAGAAAATCCATCACAAGGAAACCACCTTCTTTCAGGTTGCGGTTCATATTGTTTATCGCACGCAAATTGTCATCATCATTTTCTAAATACCCGAAACTGGTAAACAGGTTGCACACCAGGGCAAAGGGTTCGTCCTGCCAGGTGCGCATGTCCCCTGTCACGAAACGCACATTCGCGACGTTGTTCTCCGCGGCTTTAAGCCGGGCGGTTTTTATTGCGCGGGGCGACAGATCCACGCCCGTGACCCGGTACCCCTTGCCGGCCAACAGCAGGGAATGTCGTCCCCGTCCGCATCCCATGTCCAGTACCCCGGGGTACATTGCGGGCGGAAACTGTCCGGCAATCCAGCCGACCAGCTGCGCGGCCTCGGCATCATCCCGGTTGGCGTAGAGCTGTTCGTAGAGCGGGCTGTCGAACCACGATTCGAACCAGGCGTCGGATGAAGTCATATTCTCGAAATTATGGCATCCGGATCGTTCAGAAGGGCAATCTCTTCCTGGCCCAGCGCCAGTGCGTTGATCATCCTGTCCCTTGTCGGGAAGTGCAGTACCATGACCAGGATCATCAGAAGTGCAACGCCAAGCATCACGGGATGCTGCGTCAGGATGTAGGCGATCACAGCATACAGCCCTGCCCCCTCGAAGATGGCAAATTTAATGATGTTTCCAGTGCGATATTCGGGGCATTTCCTGCTGAGTGGAGTATCCTGGTCAATCAGGCCCAGCCGGTACTTCATGGCCATCATCCCGGCGATAAAAGAAGCCGGGATGGCAAGGATGCCGATACCGATCAGGACAATCGCTTCGGCACCTTCAAAGGTTATATCCATTTCCGGAATGATTACAAATATCGTAAGTATGAGAAATAGTATCACACTGGTGATGAATGCGGCCGGAACCAGCCGTATGGTCAGGAAAAATTCGCGGGAGGTCACACCGTTTCGGTTCATGGCGATCTTTTTTTTGAATTATTGCCGTACGTATCCGTTTGATCCAGCTGCCAAAGTAACAATTAACACAGAAAAAAATCGAAATCATTGTATTTTCGAGCCATGTCATTTCAAAACAAACTACATTCCGCCATCCGGAACTCGGGTTCGGTGCTCTGCACCGGTCTGGACCCTATTCCTGAGACCATGCCGCCTGAACTCCGCCGGCAGTACGATACGGACCGCGAGCTGATCCATGCCTGGTGCCGCCGTGTCATCGAGCAGACCAAGACCGGCACGGCCGCCTACAAGGTGAACCTGGCCTACTTTGAGGCCATCGGTCCTGAGGGTCTTACGCTTCTGGACGAAGTGCTGGACGCCATACCATCCGGCAAGATCCTCATCGCGGACGCCAAACGGGGCGACGTCCCGCACAGCAACGAACGCTACAAGGTGGCCTTTTTTGACCGACTGGGATTCGACGCCATCACCCTGTCCCCCTTCATGGGCACCGAAACGCTGGTTCCGTTTCTCGGGGACGCCTCCCGGGCCGTATATGCCCTGACGCTGACATCCAACCCCGGCGCCGCCGAGCTGATGACCCGACCCTTCGGCAAGGCCCCTTCGCTCAGCGCCCATCTGGCCTCACTGCTGCGTGCCTGCGCCGCCGAACATCCCGGCACGCTGGGCATGGTGATCGGGGCAACCCAGAGCGAGGTCTACGGAGCGGTGCTGAAGGCCTATCCGGAGGCCCCGCTGCTGATCCCCGGTGTCGGTGCGCAATCCGGTTCCATCGCGGAGCTGGAGCGGCATCTGGCCGGTCACCCCGGCATTCCGCTCATCAATGTCAGCCGCGGGCTTTCGGCCTTCAACCCGGAAAGCGGCGAAAACTGGGACGTGCAGATCGCAGACAACACCGCCCGATTCAAAAAGGCGTTCCAGACCATTTCAGACCGCTACCTCGGCGACCCGGACCAGCCGGAGTAACAGGACATGCACATCCATCCACCCCGAATTGATTCCCGAACCACCGCAACCCTAATTTAAATCACGGCAATCCAAACTTGAACCACAGCAACCCACACTTTATCCACCGCAATCCACACTTTATCCACCGCAATCCAACCCTCTACCGGCCATGAATAAACCGCACGTCATCGTATACACTGACGGCGCCTGCAGCGGCAATCCCGGTCCGGGCGGATGGGGGGCCCTGCTTCAGTGGAACGGCCGTGAAAAAACGATCAGCGGCGGTGAGCCCGCCACCACCAACAACCGGATGGAACTCAGGGCGGTCATCGAAGCCCTGCGCACCCTCAAACGTCCCTGCCGCGTATCCATCCACAGTGACAGCGCCCTCATCATCAACGCCTTCACGCAGGGGTGGGTGGACAACTGGCTGCGCCGGGGCTGGAAAAAAGCCGATAAGAAACCCGTGGAGAACCGGGACTTGTGGGAGCAGCTCCTGCAGGCCATGCAGCCCCACGACGTGGAATGGGTCAAGGTGAAGGGTCACTCCGACGACGAGCGCAACAACCGTGTGGACCGCCTGGCCGTCGAAGCGTGCAAAAAGCAGGGATCCTGAGGACCCGTTCCTGCAACCGGTTCATGGCCGGCCCTATCCTTCTTGTCCGGATTCCTCATTCGCGGCCGGATTCCTCATTCGCGGCCGGATTCCTCATTCGC
>RECX01000050.1 GCA_007693825.1 Balneolaceae bacterium | reverse complement strand
GCCATGCTGGCTGAGATCACCCGTCTGAAAGATGAGGCAGCCGTATGCTACGAGACGTTCCGGTTCCGAGAAGCGATACAGAAAAGCATGAACCTGGCGCGGGCCGGCAACAAATATTTTACCGAAATGGAGCCCTGGCATCTTCGCAAAAACGATCCGGAGCGTTGCGCGACCGTTCTGAATGTCTGCTGCCAGATCACGGCCGCCCTTTCTGTCCTGTTCGATCCGGTCACGCCCGATGCCTGCCGCAAGCTTCGCGAGGCTCTCAACATAAGCAATGCCGGCTGGCACGATATCACCGAGCAGTCGCTGAAGGCCGGCACTCCTTTCCAAAAAGGAGACATCCTTTTCAAAAAGGTTGAAGATGAAGCCATTGAAGCCCAGCGCCGGAAACTGGAAGACCAGACCCGTGCGCTGGATGAGTCCAAACCTGTCCTTGAACCCCTTAAAAACACCATCACGTTCGAGGATTTCAGCAAGCTGGATATGCGGATTGGTGAAGTGCTTACCGCAGAACGGGTTCCGAAATCCGACAAGCTTCTCAAGCTTACAGTGGATATCGGAATTGAAAAGCGGACGATCATGGCCGGCATAGCACAACATGCCGATCCGGAAGAATTACCAGGAAAAAAGGTCACTGTAGTTGCCAATCTGAAACCCCGCAAAATGATGGGGGTGCCGAGCGAAGGCATGATACTCATGGCGGAAACTCCGGACGGGCAATTCAGGTTTATAACATCTGAAGCCGATAACGGAAGCATCGTTTCGTAATGGCTCACAGGTCAATTAGTTTATCACGCAGCAAGCAGGAGTAAACATACGTGTTTCGCAATGGAGACCGTGATACCGGTCACATAAATGTCGTATTGCAACCCTGGGGTGCCCGCCAGGAAGCGGAGAGTTGCACCTTTCGGTTGTACTGTCCCAAAGCATCGCAGGTCGAACTGGTGCTATTCGACAGCTACCGTCAGCCAAAAGGACAACACCACCCCATGGACAAGCTTCCCGATGGAAGCTGGGCCCTGGAACTGCCCGGCGAGCACACCGGCAGGTACTATGGCTATTGCGTCCAACATCACCCCGACGAAAAAGGGCTGCTGAAACCTCCTTCCCTTCTTGCCGATCCCTGGTCCACACAGGTCTCCTCCGTCAATCACTACCAGCAGCTTCCGAAAAGCCGGATTGCCGGACCGGACAGCTTTGACTGGCAGGGCGACACCTTTGTGATCCCGCCGGAGCAACGCGATCTGATCATATATGAGGTCCACGTCAGAGACCTGACCGCTCACCCCTCCGCCGGCGCCAAAAAACCCGGCACATATCCCGGTTTTGTTGAAAAGGGTATCACTGGCGGTATTGCCCACCTGAAACGGCTGGGCGTGAATGCCGTGGAGCTGCTGCCATTGCAGAAATTTGCAGGATTTGAACCCCCGTTTGAGATGAACACAGCGGAGGGGTTCCGCAACACCTGGAATCCGTACGGCCGCAACTACTGGGGCTATATGACCAGCTTCTTTTTTGCTCCGGAGACCATGTACGCCTCGAACGGCAGCAACCGGGCCGGCGGGTTCACCGGTGATCCGGTTACCGCGTCGCGGGAGTTGAAGCACATGATCCGTGAGCTGCACCGCGAGGGAATTGCCGTGATTATGGATGTGGTCTACAACCATGTCTCTCAGTACGACCAGAACCCGCTGATGTACCTCGACAAGCAGGAGTTCTTCCGAACCGACGAGGAAGGCCGGCTTACCAACTACAGTGGATGCGGCAACGACCTGCGCACGGAATCACCCTATATCCGGGAACTGATCATCTCATCGGTGAAATGGTGGATGCAGGAGTACCATATTGACGGGTTCCGCTTTGACCTTGCCAACCTGATTGACCGGAAGACCATATCTGAAATCCGCCTGGAAGCACAAAAAGTCAACCCCAATGTGCTGCTGATCGCAGAGCCCTGGGGCGGCGGATACGATCCCACCGGCTTCTCCGGACACGGATGGAGCGCCTGGAACGACCAGATCCGGAATGGTGTGAAGGGCATCGACCCCATCCACACTCCCGGGTTCATTTTCGGCAAGTGGCACTATGAGTCGAATCGCGAGTCGCTCGAAAACTACATCCGCGGTACGCTGTTGCATCAGTCCAACGGCCGTTTCCATCAACAGGAACACGCGCTGAACTACTTGGAATCCCACGACGGATACACCCTGGGCGATTTTATCCGGATTGCCCTTGACCACGGGAAAAAAGATGCCGTTTTCCAGAGCAAAACTCCCGTCATGGCGCTGAGTGAGCAGGAGATGAAGTGTGCCCGCCTGGCTGCCCTGTTCCTGCTGACGGCGCAGGGTATCCCGATGATCCATTCCGGGCAGGAATGGGGGCGTTCGAAGTGGATCCCCCCGGTAAATCCACGCGACCCGAATTCTGGCAAACTGGACCACAACAGCTACGAGAAGGACAACGAAACCAACCACCTGGACTTCACCGAAATTGAGGCCAATGCCGGACTTTTCGAGTACTACCGGAACCTGATCCGGCTGCGCAAGCAGAACCCGCAGCTTCGTCAGGCCGAACCCGATGAGATCCACTTCCATCCCTATCAGGATGCCCTGCACATCACATTTGAAATCCGCAGCAAGTACAGGCCGAAACAGCCAATGCTCGTCAGCCTGAACGGCAACTCCCAAAACGGGTATCAGTTCACCCTTCCAGAGGGACGTTGGGAGCTAATTGCCGATGCAACCGAAGTCTATCCGGAAAAACCCCGTCCCGTCCAGGGATCCGAGATCACAGTCCCGCCTACATCGGGTGTTATCCTCAGGCAACTGCTCTCCTGAGTTGACGGGTCTCTTCAGCAAGACGGCGGGGCCTTTTTGAGGCTATTTTTCCTGTTGCTCTTGAATCCCGGTTGCAGTATACTCTGTGCTTATCTCGCTTACCTTCCTGACGGACAGGATATTACAGGACGTGATCGGAGAAAGATTTGGCAGAACATAGGACTGAAAGAGGCAACTGGAATTCCAAGCTCGGTTTTGTACTGGCGGCGGCCGGATCTGCTGTCGGGCTGGGGAACATATGGGGCTTTCCAACGCAGGTGGCCGAAAACGGCGGTGCCTCGTTCATCCTCATCTACCTCATCTGCTGCCTGATCGTCGGCCTGCCCGTCATGATTGCCGAATTCACCATTGGCCGCAGCACCCGGCGCAATCCGGTCGGCGCCTTCAAGAAATTGGGCAGCGGCTGGTTCCCTCCGCTGATCGGCCTGTGGGGCGTGATGTGCGGGGTGATGATCCTCTCCTTTTACCTGGTCGTCGCCGGATGGACGTTCGGCTTTGTTTTTGAGGAAATCTTCTATTTCGCCGGGCTCACCGGCGCCTCAGAGTGGGTTGCAGACCTTGGGAACGGGTTCAAAAACGCCATATTCTCAATCCTTTTCATGGTTGCCACTATTGCGATCATCACCGGCGGGGTCAGCAACGGCATAGAGCGTGCTACTAAAACCATGATGCCCATCCTGATTGCCGTGCTGATCATCATGATCGTCTATGTCTTTACCCTTCGGGGCAGCATGGACGGATTGCGGCTCTATCTGCTGCCCGATTTTTCTGTCATCAACACCAGCCTTGTCTTTTCGGCCCTGGGCCAGGCCTTTTTCTCACTCTCCCTGGGCATGGGCGCCCTGCTCACCTACGGTTCCTACCTCAAAAAAAATCAGAACATCGTTGAATCCGCCACCTATGTGACCCTTGCGGATGTTGGTATCGCATTCCTGGCGGGACTATTGATCATACCGGCCATGTTCGTCGCCCAGTACAGCGGCATTGCCATCATGGATGAGGACGGCCGGCTGTTTGCCAGCGCCACCCTGGTCTTCGATGTGCTGCCCAGCCTCTTCAAGTCGATGGGCGGGCTACTCGGACTGCTGTTCGGTGTTTCGTTTTTCCTTCTGCTGAGCATGGCTGCCCTTACATCCACGATATCCCTGCTGGAAGTTCCGGTCTCCTACCTTATTGACGAGCACAAGGTTTCTCGAAAAAAAGCGTCCATGGGCGTAGGCGGCCTGGTCATGCTCTTTGCCGTGATCATATCCTACAATATCAATCTTATCGATGTCCTGGCAACCATCTTCAACAATGTGGGGCTGCCGCTGGGCGGGCTCATGCTTTGCATCTTCCTTGCCTGGTTCTGGAAATCGGAAAACGCCATGGATGAGATCCGGCACGGATTTGAGAATATGGACAACACCCTGTTCCCGAAAATCTGGCCGGTTTTTGTAACATACATTTGTCCGCTGCTGATCGCCCTGGTCCTGATCACCACACTGTACAATCTGATACGTTGAC
>RECX01000051.1 GCA_007693825.1 Balneolaceae bacterium | reverse complement strand
TGCCAGGGAGTCGACCTGGCTCCTGATTTTGTTGAGTTCATCAGACACCCGCTCAAGCTCTTCCTGCAAGCTTTGCTGACGCACGCCTCCCAGCCGGTCCGCTTCTTCACGCGCATCGCGCTTGGCCTCGTCCATGCTGTTCATGATCACGCCGATAAACAGGTTGAGGACGATCATGGTACCGACAAGGACAAACGTTACGAAATAGAGCGCGGCGCCAAATCCCATTGGATGGGGATCCGTGCACCCTTCGGCCATGCCATATCCCCAGATAGAATGATCGCAGCCGTACATGTTGATGTACATGATGTCGGTCCAGTCTTCCAGGGTGACGATCCGGAACAGCGAAAGCAGGCTCAGTTGCAGGTTCCCGAAGTGGACCGGGTCGTTGTCCCGGAAAAGGAAAACCCCCATGGTGGCGTAAATATAGAAAACAACGCTCAGCAAAATGCCTATATATCCGATGGACGGGATGGATTTGAGCAGGGTGTTGACCAGAAGCCGCAGCTTGGGTACGGTCCGGACGATCCGGAATACCCGCAGGACCCTGGCCAGGCGGAACACCGCCACGTAGGCCCCCTCCACCTCCGGAAACAGCAGCGCCAGGTAGCAGACCGCTACGATGGAGAAATCGAAGACGTTCCACGGATCCCGGAAATACCGCAGCGGCCGGTTGCCCTCCGCCGCCATTTTGATGATGACTTCGACCAGAAATATGAAAAGGATGATCTGATCCAGGGCCCAGAGAAGTTCCTTCATGTGTGCTACCTGCTCTCCGTAGGTCTGGATGCCGACAACGACGCCGGCTCCCAGAATCACAGCCATAATAAAGTTGTTGAACCAGCTGGAATCAGCAATTTTTTTGAAAAAAAGTGGAAAAGTGTTCATGGTCATGGTCAAGGGAATGAAACGTTCCGGGGGGATGGAGACTGGCCGGATGCAGAAGCCGCAGCTTGGGAAAACGCCAAAAATAGGGAATCTGACGTTCAAACCGTAGCATCATGCACCATCATTCCAACAAACTTGCACCGGTTGCACCGGACACGCGGGACAAACCCCACCCGGAACCGCCATCAAGAAAGCTTCTGCCCGATCGTTTATATCATAATTCCGCAATAGACGTTATTATTCGGCAACTTTGGCAGTGCCTTCATGGCAGCACCATACCACATCCACCAGAACACCCGGACCCTTGAGCGATCACCGAGCCGACAGAGGCGACAGAGCCGACCGCATCACGCTTGACCGTGAGAGCAAAGAACATGCCCGGCGTTTCAAGCGCAGCCTGAACAAGGTCCGCCTGTCACATACGCTTATGCAGCTGTTCTGGACGGCCGGACCGGTAACCGGACTCGGGCTTATCGGCGGTTATTATATCGGTTTCGGGCGGTTTCCTTCCCTTGAGCTGCTGATCTACTTCATCAGTTTCACGGTGCTCTCGGGGCTGATCGGTCTGTTCGCACGGCTGGTCTATATCAACACCCGCGGGCATCTCGAGGAGCAGGGGGAGCGGGATATCCTGGATGTGACCGACAAACTGGGGGATTTGATCCTTGCCACCAGGGACATGAACGTACAGGCCTGGGAAGGGGATGCCCGGCGGCGGGAGGCGGCTTTGCAACTGTTACGGCGGGTGGACCTGACATCCTATGGCGTATCCATTGCGTTTACGGATCTGACCGGCAATCGTGAGATCGGAGAGATTATGGCGCGGATTTACACGTATGGTCGAACAGGGCTCTATTCGCGGGTCAGGGAACTCTATGCCGAGTACCGTGATCAGATTCACGAGGCCGTTCAGGAGCTTGAGGAGCATGCCCCGGATGCCGCCCGGGAACTGCGGCAGTGGTTTACCGGAGGAAGTTTCGGCACATCCCGAAGAGGGGTGCCCCGCGAACCTTTTTTCCTTCAGCGGATCATGTCCTCCATCGAAAACAACAACCCGTACCTGATGACCTTCCGGGATGTGGAGGAGATCATCATACTGGCATTTGAGCTCATCAGCGGACGGGAAATCCCGACCCTGGTTTTCGAATACAGCGGAAAATGGAAGTTTGCGCGCGCACTGGACGAGCTGGAGGCCAGACGAAGCCAGTACCGCGTCTACCAGGCGCGAGGCGGCAACCGAATCCGTGCACTGGCCGCCTACTTTGTCGAGACCGGCTACGTCACGCGGGAAGATCTGCCCGAAGGCCATTCGATCTACCAACTGGTGGATGAGGTTACAGCCGTCATCGACCGCCTGGCCGATGACATTGCCCGCGCCGCTTCCGATAAGGCTGTTCCTGCAGGTGAGCTGGATCGTCTGGTGCGTATCATGCAGACCAGCATGGAGCTTTACAATATGGCCTGCAAGGCCTACCGTGAAACGGGGCGCCGCCACGCCCGGTTGCTGGAAGCGGCGCAAAAATGGGAAACCCTGGTGTCGCAGGCATACGGAGATCCCGGCACATTGAAGTTTGGCGGCGGCAAGAAGGGCATCCGCATCCTGGAAAACACCATAGCGCTTGACGACGAGGCCCGGCTTGAGGTATGCCGACACCTGGCATGGTATTTTGAAAAGCTGGACGTGCATAAAACAGGATTCACATTCCGTCCCCCGGACGACCGCTCTTTTGACCTTGGGGATATGGAAGCCCTGCAATCACGGGAGGTATCGGCCTCCCTGGCGGCGCGCTACCTGGCCATCGAGGTCGCCCTTGCCCTGGAGCCGCATATCAAGCTGTACAAGCCGGAAATCCAGCGGAACATCAATGCCACCAAGGCCATTTATCTGGGCGAACTCTCACCGGAGATGAATGCCATACAGAAAGCGGAGCTGGGCAGGCGCATGGCCGGGGAAGCTGACAACCGGCTGGATATTGCCGCCGAGCAGATAGCCGACACGCTGGTCCGGCTTTATGATGTGACTCTGACACACGAGGCCCGGGAATTCCTGCACTACACGTATGGCGCCCGGATGGAGATTCTCGAGCTGATGGAAAAACGCGACAAGCATACCGATTCCATGGTCAGCCACCTGAATGAGCGTCCGCCCCTGGTGGAGCCGCCGAAGCCGCATTGGGCAAAAACCGTGGCTGCCGCGCGGAGAAGGCGGAACCGCCCGGCGCGCCGACGATAAGTCCGGGACAATCGACCCGGATGGATCCGGCCTGCTGCCTATCCGTCAATACGGTCCAGCCTTGAATTCCAGAGGTTTCAGCTCTTTACGCAGCCTTTTCATGAATTCGGGTCCCGGATCAACTTTATGAGTCAAATAGTCCGGATCTGTCTCCTTCCATACGTCCGAGCCTTGAAAATCCTGGTACTCATGGTGCCCGATGACATATTCTATGTCGTACTTGCCGGCAAGCCAGGTAATCAGTTCGGTATTGGCCCTGAGCTGAGCGCGTGTCAGAGGCGCCTGCGATCCACCGATGTTTTCGATACCGATGGCCATGTAGTTCAGGCCTATCGTATGGCGGGCAAAAGTGGTATCGGGAAGCAGTCGGAATATGCTGCCGTCACGGTCCACCAGAAATTGTGCCGAGACGTTGAGGGTACTGGCATCCTGCAGATTGGCTCTGCCGCGCAAGCGTACCGGATTGAAAATGTCGAAGGTTTCCTCTATGGAGTAGACAGCCGTCCAGTGAACCACTATCATCCGGGGATCAATGACAGCCCGGTCGGTATTAAGGCCGTGCCGCACTTTCATGTATTCCAATGATAGCTGCTCACGTTCCTCGTTGAAAATGATCGGTTTTTCGAAAATGCGGAAGGTCGGGTCGTTGTCCTGGCACCCGGTGACGGACAGCAGCACCACCAGCAGCAGCAACACTACGCCAATCGGAAGGGCGCGGCTGTGCGAGTGCGCGAACCTGTGCCTGCACCTGTTATCACATATTCGGGTTTGGCAAGGGGGGCTTTCGGGATTTTGCATGACGTGAGATTTCAATACGTGAGATTTCAATTTCGGCATCCGGAACAAAAAAAGGCAGGTATCCCCGGTTTGAATCCACACCGGGAACACCTGCCATCAATGATTAAACGTTGGTTATTCGGGCCTGTCCCACCAGACACGGGTTTTCAGGCGCACGGCCGGAGTGTTGTCGGGGACATTGTCCGGGTTGCGCACCTCTTCGTTGCCTTCATAGACCATCGCGCGGATCCAATCCGACTCATCATTGGCATCGAAGATGATGGTGTTCAGGTTGGCCGGACGCTGCAGGCTGGGGCCGTAGATATCCTGGCTGTAGTCCATCCGTCGCATATCCACCCAGGTTTCAGGGTTGAGTGGCAGCGCGATGTACTTCTGGCGCATGATGTGGCTCAGGCCTTGCGTGAGGTTGGAGAAATGACCGGCAACGCCGTCGGC
>RECX01000266.1 GCA_007693825.1 Balneolaceae bacterium | reverse complement strand
TCTCAAAATCCTTCCGGGTGGCAATAAACGGCTTTCCGTCGTAAAGCGGATAATAGGACTCGGCGTAGTGCGAAGTAGCCAGCAGCACCAGCCGGCGGGGACGCAGATCCGCCAGCGGCCGGAATGCGGGGACGTATGATGCGAGTCCGACTCTCAGATCAATGTGCGGGGCATACAGGGCCTTGATGAAGCCATTCGTGCCATCTGCCTGCTCTTTTGAAAACCCCTCACATTGGCCCGGTTCCGGAAACCCTGACGCGTTTCTGCTTTCCGGAAATCCGTGACTGTCCGATCTTCCGTTCGAGGCAAAGGCCGCATCCAGCATCTCCCTGATTTCGCCCGCCTCAGACGGGTAGGTGGAACCGGCACAAGCGGCCGGCCGCACATCCCGCTTCTCGAAAGTCTCCTCAATTTCAGTTTTGCAGTGCCGGAACCAGGGCGACAGCAGCAGGCGCGCCTCGTCCAGCTGCCGCACAAAGGCAAGCAGGTGCCCTTCATCCACGTCGCTGCCGTAGCGCTTGAGGTCTTCGCATATGTCGCGAACGGAAAACTGGCCGTTCAGCATCGGGACCAGCGCGGCAATCTGGCGGTCCAGTGCAATCGGTCCGGGCAGATATCCCTGGGGATCATGGAAATAGATGAGCTCCGATCCCTCGTGCGTGACGGGGATCATTTCCACATCCGAGCGGATCGGCGGCAACTTCATTTCGACGCTGCTCACCAGCAGCTCCTGCTTCCGGGAAGCATCCTCGCCCGGGTCCCTGCTGCCGCGATGGCCGTTGTTTTCTTGTGGATGGGTTCCGTTGGTCATGGGATGTCTGTTGCTTGCTTGTTGCTACTCATTTTTTGCTGAATCTGCCGGTTTTTTGCTTGTTCCTATCGGTTTTTTGCTGACTACAACCGGTTTTTTTCTTGTTCGGACTGATCGTTTTCGCGAAGGGCATTGCAGGTGCACCGGATGCCGTATGTCTCACATACGGGATGCTCGGGCGGCTTTGAAAAGCGGGCTTTGCAGGCCGCACGTCCATGTGCAATAAGCAGGTGGGAGAGGTTCGTCCACTCCTCCCGTGGAAAAAGCGCCATCAGATCCAGCTCGATCTTGACCGGATCCTGGTGTTTCGTGAGGCCGAAACGGTTCGCAAGCCGTTTCACGTGCGTATCCACTACCACGCCATCGTTGATGCCAAAAGCATTCCCGAGCACCACGTTCGCCGTTTTACGGGCGGCGCCGCGCAATGAGAGCAGTTCGTCCATTGTCATGGGCACTTCGCCGCCGAACTCATCCACGATCTTGCGGGAAGCCTCCCTGATCGCCAGGGCCTTGTTCCGGTAAAAGCCGGTGGTGCGGATGGCCTCTTCAAGCTCCGGCAACGGTGCTTCGGCCATGGCCTGCGGGGTGGGCCAGGTCCGGAACAGATCTTCGGTCACAATGTTGACCCTCACATCCGTGCACTGGGCGCTCAGTATGGTCGCGACCAGCAGCTCAAACGGATTGGTGAAGTTAAGCGCACAGTGCGGGTTGGGATAGTGTTGATACAATTCCGCAAGAAGTGCATGGGCGCGCTTGCGCTGAACGCCGTTTTTTCGAGGCAATCTTTTACTTTTTCCGGATATTTTCACGTGCCTGAATGCCTACTTTATTTTTTAGTGGATGGGTTATTTTAATTTTACGCAATTTGTGTATACTATAGAAGCTTCATAACCAGTGCACTTTATTTCTGCTAACCAGCTGTAGCTGATCATCATTTGATTCCAAGGCAATGGCTACCGAACCGAACTCCCTGGATTACCGCAAGCTGGACAACCTCATCCATTCGCGCATCCGGCTTGCCCTTATGTCGGTGCTCACAAGGGTGGATGATATCAGTTTTAATGAACTGAAAAAAGTCCTTAATGCTACCGACGGAAATCTGAGCACCCACCTTTCCAAGCTTGTTGATGCCGGATATGTCTCCGTTCAGAAAACCACCGAAGGAAACAAAACCGAATCGCGTTACCGGGTAACAGAGAAAGGCCTCTCCAAATTCGCTGACTATATCATTGACCTGGCCCCGTTCATCGGATGAGTTCCCGTGCGTGCCGGCAGATTACTACCTGCGGATCTTTCCTGTGGACAGGGCCCTTCCTGATTCATCGGATGATTCCTGTTTCTATTCCTATTGGGATAACCGTATCCGGCTCGCTTTTTCTAACAAAATTGATTCACCTTATCTGATAAACCCGGTTCGCATTAATTGATGTGTCCCGCTCGATTTATCTTGCGAGCCTGGTTTTGATTATGACCGGATCTGATCATCCTTCATCGCCTCAAAAAAACGGCTCGTTTCTTTGGGCGGACTGGTGGACAGGCTCACAGCCACCGTCACGATAAATCCGGCGGCAAATCCCGGGATCAGCTCGTACATCATGTCATTTAGCGCGGGAACAAGATACCACACTATGGTGACCAGCGCGCCGGACAGGAATCCGGAAACGACACCGGCAGCTGTAGTCCGCCGCCAGTACAGGGCCAGCAGGGCAGTCGGACCGATGGCGGCACCGAGTCCCGCCCACGCAAAAAGCACCAGCCAGAAGACCAGGTCCTCAGCAAACACACCGAACACAACCGCGCCGGCCACCAACAGTCCCACAACCAGGCGACTCATCCACACCAGGCGGCGCTGCGACACTTCCTCGTCTTTTTTCAGGATCTTCTCATAGACGTCGCGCACCACGCTGGAGGCGGCCACCAGAAGCTGGGAGTCGGCCGTGGACATAATCGCCGCAAATATGGAGGCGATTACCATGCCGAACAGTACCGGGTGCAGGTACTGCTGCGCCAGGACCGGGAACAGGTTTTCGGTGTCGCCGGCTGGCAGGACGGCAACGTCGGGCAGCACCACGCGTCCAGCCAGCCCGATGAATACCGCGCCCCAGCCCATCAACACGTTCCAGGTGGTTCCCACAACCGCGGCCGTACGCAACTGGCGGGAGTCGCTGATGGAAAGATAGCGTGCGATGATATGAGGGTTGCCCGGCGAACCGAGGCCAATAGCCAGGAATCCAAGGGCGGCTCCCATACCGAGCGCGGCCGGATCCACAAGTCCGGGATCCATGGCGGCAAGCGTGGCAACCACGGCAACCCATCCACCCAGGTCCAGGATGATCAGCACCGGCAGCACCACAAGCGAGAGCAGCATGAAAACCGCCTGGATGGTGTCCGTCAGACTGACAGCAAGGAACCCGCCCAGAATGGTGTACAGAAAGACAATGACCGCCGTGAGCAGAATGCCATGAAACGGATCCAGGTGAAAGCTGGAAGCAAAGGTTTTTCCGCCGGCCACGAATTGAGCCGAGACGTAGCCGAGCATGAAGATCAGGATTACGGCCACCAGCACAATGCGCAGTATCCCCGATCGGTCATTGAACCGGACAGCAAAAAAATCGGGGATGGTGATGCAATCGTAACGTCCGGCAAAATTCCGTATGCGCCGCGCGAAGTAGAGAAACAGGAACAACTCCACCACGATATAGCCGACAACCGCCCAGACGGCGGAGGCTCCCATGGTGTAGGCCATCCCCGTGACGCCGAGCAGCAGCCAGGCCGAGCGGCCCGACACTACCGCCGACAGCGCAACGACAATGTGGTTCATGCGGCGGCCGCCAATGAAAAAATGCCCTACGCCCCTGGATGAAAAGCGCGATGCCCAGACGCCCAATCCCACAATGATAAGCAGATAGGTTGCGAACGCGCCAATGGCATAGCGGTCCACGGCCAGTTCCAGTACGGTGGTCTCTTCCATATACTGTCGAAGTCATACCATCAAAAGGCATCGGACTTGCGCATGGCAAGCAAAATAGCGGCACCGATGATCAGTGCCGGAAGTACAAACAGGACAAATGTCAGCATAAAAGAGCGTTTTTTTACCCAAAAATCAAGCACCTGTGGACAGTATCCGGCAACCAGCCACGCCATGTAATACGACGAAATGAGCCCTTACGGGAAAATACCCATTTGTTGATAGGATACGGCCACTTTTTTGATTGCGCTGATATACGCGGCATTCCGAAGATCCGTGTCGTACTGCCGCGCTGTTTCATGCAGCATGTGATAGGCGGTGACCATGGTGTCTTCCAGTCCGGAATCCACGATATCCCACTCCTCGGGACCCTTGCCGATCCGCTTGACGTCGTGCTCGCTGAAATGCTCCCCCGTCAGCCCCTCAATGGCTTCCAGAAGTCGCGTCATCGCATTTTCCTCATAGCGGCGGTCCATCCGCCCAAAACGGATGTGTGAGAGATTCTTGATCCATTCAAAATAGGAGACGGTCACACCACCGGCATTCAGATAGATATCCGGGACCACCAGTATTCCCTTTTCCCGGAGAATGGTATCCGCTTCACTCGACGTGGGACCGTTGGCGCCCTCGCCGATGATCTTTGCGTTCATCCTTCCGGCGTTTTCGACCGTGATCTGGTTTTCCAGGGCAGCCGGGACCAGTATGTCACACTCCATCTCAAGCATACTTGCCGATTCTTCGACAAACCGTCCATCCGGATATTCGCGAATGGACCCGGTTTCACGGATATGATCGCGCAGTTTTTCAACATCAATACCCTTGTCGTCATAAATGCCCCCGTGCACTTCGGCCACGCCGGTTATGACCGCACCTGCTTCGCGCAGATAATGTGCGGCATAGTAACCTACGTTACCAAGTCCCTGTACGATGACCCGCTTGCCTTCCAGTCCGGTGGCAAGGCCAAGCGCCTCCATGTCCTTTTTGTCGGAGCACGCCTCTTTCAGGCCGAAGAAGATGCCGCGGCCGGTAGCCTCGGTGCGTCCGCTGATGCCGCCCTGCTCAATCGGCTTGCCGGTGACACAGCCTTCACTGTCTAGCGAATCGACCATACTCTGGTAGGTATCCAGGATCCATGCCATTTCCCGGGAGGTGGAACCATAATCCGGTGCCGGCACATCCACGCCCGGGCCCAGAAAATTCTTTTTGATCAGCTCAAAAGTGAACCGCCGGGTGACCCGCTCGATCTCGGATGCCGAATACTTGGACGGGTTGATACGGATACCGCCCTTGGCACCGCCAAATGGCACCGAAACTACGGCACACTTGTAGGTCATGAGCGCGGCAAGGGCCGTTACCTCATCCTCGTTCACTTCGAGAGCGTAGCGGATCCCGCCCTTGGTAGGCATTTTGTGGACGCTGTGCGCCGACCGCCAGCCGTGGATGACCTCAACGCTGCCATCGTCCCTGCGAAGCGGAAATGTAATGTGATAGGTGCTGTTGCACGCTTTGATCTGGCTCAACAGACCCTTTTCGATGGTCAGATGGCCTGCCGCCCGATCGAAGCATTTGTTTACCTGTTTGAAAAATTGATACGCAGCCATAATGTAATAGTATTAGATGGGTTAATGGTGGCCTTGGAGGAATGATTATAAAAGCGGTTTTCTATAAGATCTATAGCGTTTCTGGACAGGATAGACAGTAATTGTCAGGAATTTATGAAGGCGGTAAAAAAATTTACAAAACAGGAACTGCGGTTCATGGGGTTAGCAGGGGGACATGAAGCAATTCGTTCCATGTTTCGGGCGGACCCGAGACGCGGACCAGATGGATTTTGTCCGGCATGAACACCAGGTCAAAGCGCTTTCCCACACTATCGATGATCTGCTTCTTTTTCCCCGGATCCATCTCCCGGTACATCAGGCTCATGTGGGGCGTATAGGGTTCGTGCTCCAGCCGGAATTCCCGCAGGCTCCGCTCCCTGAGGGCCAGTAACGCCTCATTTGGAGCAATACGCACAAAAAGCGACCGATAGTAGGAGTCCCGGAAATCCGTATCCCCGAGATAGAGGGTCATGGGCTCTGCGGTTTTCGAAATACCCTCCAAGCGTCCGACCATCTCGTCAACAGGCATTCGGATGCCGCTGGCAATAGTGATATGCGGTTCAAAAACCGGGGCATCGTATTCCGCGGCCAGCCGGTCAATGATTCTTTTTAAAATATCATACACCTCGCTTTCCGGCTTCAGCCAGAGGGCATACTCTCCTTCGTCTCTGAAAGATGCATCATATGATGCCTGTGGTTCCGGTGCCATTCTGCGTTTCCCTGAGTCGTTTTATCCATAACGTGCTTCAGGTCTAATCTCTTGATAACCGCGGTGGAAGTCAACCGATCTGGTCCGGCTTTTTTTTCCTCAGATCCGCGACCCGCACAATCATGTTCGTGGAGCCGATACCACAGCTCAGGATGGTCCGCAGCGCCTCATCCACCGGAACATCCACAATATGCACCCGCTCTTTCGGAAGGTGATAGATATTGCCGGATGTGGGATTGGGTGCGGTGGGTATGAACACGGTAAAACTGCCACCCGGATGTTCGTCGGTGACGAACGCCGTCATCATGGTTTCACTTGAGAACGGCCGGACCAGGGCAACCGCGGAAAACGGGGATTTGCTCCGCCCGAAGAACATCATCACCGTTTCTTTGATCATACTGTAGCCCGGCGCGTGCCTGAGAGTGGCATTTTCAACGCCCCGAAAAATCAGGTTTCCCATCTGTGTTTTTACGAACACACCCATCGCGAAACAGATGATAAGTATGAATGCAATCACCAGAATATCGGCGAGCAGTTGTTGCAGGGCCGTTTTTTCCACGAGAAACGATGTAAGGGGATAGATTACATCCGTCATCGCCCCATACACCCACCTCACTACCAGGAAAAACAGGATGATCGGCATCAGCACCACCAGTCCGCCAAACATCGATGTCCGGATAAAGTTGTTGAATTTTGTCATGGCGCATTCATCTTGAAGAGGTTAACAAAACAGGCAAGGCACATCCATTACCACCAGGCACCCGTCTTTCATAACCAGGTCCGGTCTTTTTCCACAAAAGGGCCTGGCCGCTCAGAGAGGCCGAAATGTAAACATAACGTTTGCGTCCCGCATTGCAATACGCACCCGTTAAAAAAAAATCGTCGCCATATCATCCTGTTTATGATTTTTATAGCACTTCGTGACCTTCGACTCATGTGTCTATGGTTTTTGATTCAACAGGCCGCATAGAATGTCCATGACGACTATATTCATGCTCCTGTGTGGCGGATTGCCGTCATGGACATTTCATCTCCAATTTATCATTCCCGAATCCGGAATGAATCCCGTAACTTGGTTTCACTGCATTGCAGGCTGCAAGGACCAATGCAATCCGGGCAAGCGGGTTGCATTGACAACCCCCTGATTGCAAATTAGCCACTGTGCAAATATCTTGTTTTTTTCCGCTTTACGTAACCATGCCGGATGAGCAACCAGACTAACGAAGCCGATTCCAACGACGGGGTTCCAAAAGAATCTTCTGAAGAGGATCGCCGCACCTCCGGCAGAAGCAGCAATTTTGATCCGCTCGCCCCGTACAAGAGCCTTGCCCGGCGTTTATTCCAGATTCACCGCCACGTGACCGGCCTGTTCATGGGCGGTATCATCGCCTATGTCGCTTCGCTTTCCAAAGAGCGCAAAAGACGGCTTCGCTCCTTTCCGTCACGCTTCACCGCGTTCCTGGTGAGGCCTTTTGTCAAGCGGGAGCTGCGCAACCTCCCGTTTCCCGTTCAGCTTCGACGCCGGCTGGAACTGCTCGGACCTACCTATATCAAGCTGGGACAGATCTTGTCGCTCCGGCAGGACATCCTCCCGAAAATCATCACCGCCGAACTGAAGAACCTGCTCTACAATCTGCCGCAAGTGCCTTTTGAAAGCATCCGCTCCATCATTGAGAGCAACCTGCGCGGCAAGCTGGAGGATTTTTTTATCACGGTGGATGAGGAACCGCTTGGCTCGGCATCCATAGCCCAGACACACCGCGCGGTGACACTCGATGGCAAAATCGTGGTCCTCAAGGTCATCAAGCCGGGCATTCGCGATACGGTCGAAACGGATATCATCCTGCTCCGATGGCTCGGACATTTCCTGAACTGGGTCATTCCCCAATATCAGCCGCGCCGGCTTATCCGCGAATTCGGCTCCTACACCATCAAGGAAGTGGAGATGGAAAACGAAGCGGACAATGCCGAGATCTTCAAAGCCAATTTCAGCGATGTCGACTACATCCGTTTTCCCGAGATCTATCGCGAATACAGCACGCGGGATATCCTCTGCATGGAATTTCTGGAGGGCATCACGCCGGACACGATTGAGCTCTCAGAGGCATCACCCGACCGCAAACAGAAGATACTGGACCGCGGCGCCGAGGCCATTATACGCATGCTCTACAAAGACGGTTTTTTTCATGCCGACCTGCATCCCGGAAACCTGATGATCATGTCCGATGACAAAATCGGTTTCATCGATCTCGGCATGGTGGGTCGTTTTGAGGAACGTACCAGACGGCGCATGCTTTACTATTTTCATGCCCTGGTCTCCGGCGATATCGAGGGCGCCACCCGCAATCTGGCTGCCATGGCGCGTGTCGGGAAAAATGGGGACCCCAACGGTTTCCGGCGCTCCGTCACCGACCTGCTCCGGCGATTTTACCAGCACGCCACCCACGGCGATTTCAGCCTTGGCCAGCTCATCATCAATTCCCTGGCCATCGGCGGGCGGCATCGCATCTTCTTTCCCGTCGAAATGACCCTCATGACCAAGGCGCTGATTACCTATGAAGGGGTCGGCAAAATGCTCAACCCGAAGATCGACATCCCCACCCTCTCCCGGAAGCACGCGCTTAAGATCTTCCAGGATCAGTTTCATCCCGCTTCCATTGCGCAGGAGCTCTGGCGCGGAACCCCCGAACTGATCGACGTGCTCATGCGCCTTCCCAGGATAACCGCCGACAGCCTGAACCACCTTGAGGATACCCTCACCGACCGTACCCCGAAACCGGACTCCATCCAGAACCTCAGCGGCAGCATCATGAGCGGTGCTTTTGTGCTTGCCGGCACGATGGCGGTTGTGCAGGGCGGACCCTGGCCGCTCTGGAGCGCGCTGTTCCTCATCGGTTTTCTCTTCTTCCTGTTCAACAAACAGCCGAAATCATGAGCCGGCAAAGATATTCAAGCATCGCTCCGGGTGAGGATCCGATGGATTTCGAATATCTCGAGAGCTTTTACCGCGAGGTTTCCTCCGGAATCATGGATCACTACTTCCGGGCCACCCTCTCCGGCTTTGAAAACATACCGGAATCCGGACCGGTGATCCTCGCATCCAACCACAGCGGAAATGCGTTTCCACACGACTCGTTCGTGCTGGATCAATTGCTCTGGCGGGAAGGCGGGTTCGGGGAAAAAGCGAAAATCAAGCCGCTTTATTCTCCAAAGCTTGCGATAAACTGGTGGATGCGTCCGTTCGGCCTGGACAACTGGTGGCGTAAATTCGGGGCTGTGGACCAGACCTACCTCAATTTTGACCGGATCCTGGCCCGTGGCGGACGCGTGATCTACTATCCCGAAGGCATTCCGGGTATCGGAAAGGGTTTCAACCGCCGATATCGCCTGCAGCCTTTTCAGCCAAGTTTCGTGAAGCTGGCCGCCCGTCACGATGTTCCACTGCTTCCCGTTTTCGGTATCAATGCCGAGTGGATCAACCCGGCCAACCTGACATTCCGCTGGATCGACAAAGCGAGCAGCCGCTTGCTCGGCATTCCGTTCATTCCGCTTCCGTTGATCATTGTCGCCGCAATCTTCCCGTTCTTCTTCTATTTTGCGTTTCCCTGCAATATGAAATTTTTCGTCGGAAAACCGATCAATGTGCGGGAAAGGGCAAAAAAACACGGCGCTGCCGCACCCGGCGATCCGGAAAGGGCCGAGGCGGAAAGCATTGCCGAGGATATCCGCCAGGAAATGCAGCAGAAGCTTGATGCCCTGGCATCGCAACACGGAAAGAAACCTTATGACTTCGCTTCTCTCATCCGGTCTTTCCGCCGCATAAAAGGGCGCCAATGGCTCACCAGCCCTTTTGGCTGGCCGATTCTTTTCACGCGGCATTACCGGGATTTCCAC
This sequence comes from Balneolaceae bacterium, assembly GCA_007693825.1. Classification (GTDB taxonomy): domain Bacteria; phylum Bacteroidota; class Rhodothermia; order Balneolales; family Natronogracilivirgulaceae; genus SKNL01. The sequence continues at coordinate 9,734 of RECX01000266.1, read as the reverse complement.
GATCGGAAAAACAACCGGAAAATCTCCAATCGCTGGCTTCGCGACTGGGACCTTATCGGTTACTATCTCCCTTTCGGGTGGATACTCCTGTCGCTTTTCCGCAAACTGAGAAAACCGCCCTATGGAAATCGCGGCCTAAGCAGTGAAGAAAAGGCACAAAAAGAGGGGAGCTATGTGTGGTCCATCGCCCGGGATACCGACAATGGCGACAGGACGGAACGGTCTCAGTGACGGAACAGTCTCAGTGACGGAACGCACCACCGTCTTGCAGACCGCCATGATGACGCCTGCCCGCCCTATCCGGACTTGCCCTGCTTTTTCCCGCCTTTTGCAGAACCGGGCCCGGATGACTGCTTCTCTTTCATCTGATCGATTTTCTTGTTGAGGGCATCCACTTTGTTGGAGAGCTCCCTGATCTCTTTTCTCGTTGGAATGCCCATTCCGGTGATTATGGACTTCAGGTTGCGTTCAACGCGCTCCTCGGCTTTGTCAAAGGACTCACCGACCTGGCCTTCCGCCTTTTCATACCGCTCGGATACCTCTTTCCAGAGCTCGTCCATCTGCTCTTTTCGCTTCTTTTCGTAGGTAGAACCACGTTCCACAAGGCTCCGGAACAGCTTGCTTCCTTCTTCCTCCACGGCAGAAAGCGCTCCGAGTCCGGCCAGCCAGATCTCTTTTGCACGCTCATTCCATTCGTGCTTTTCGTTTTTTTCTTTTTTTTCTTTTTCTGTCGCTTTTTTCTTTTCGTTGCTCATGTTGCTACCTCGTTTGTGCTTTTTTTGTTTTATTAATCAAGTTCATCCACTTTCTTTTCAAGTTCGGCGACTTTTTTCTTCAGCGCCTCAAAATCCTCGTGGCTGAGACCCTTCAGGATGCGCGATTTGCGCTCCTTGAGCCATCCCTCCATTCCACTGCGCAACTCATCCCACTGGTGATCCAGATACGAACCGCCCATCCGGACCCACTCGTGGAGCGCCGATACGGATGAGACGCCCGACTGCTTGCTCTGTTCCATGATGATCTGGCGAAGCACCTGCGCCGTGTAATCTTCTTTCCCGCTTTTATCCGTCACTTTTATGCTTTCACCCGATTGGATGATCCCGGCCAGATCCGACAGAGAAACATACCTGCTGTTCTCCACATCGTACATTTTGCGGTTTGCATACCGCTTTATCCATCTTTCTTCCATTGTTTTACCCGGTTTTTTGTTGTTTTCCGTAGTGGCCACAAGGTATGATACGTAAAATAACGCTCTGCGTTACAAAAAATTACGCGGCGCGTTATTTTCTATGATAAACCGGACAGATGCGCTTGTTCTGCCGCTGATGTCCCGTCAACGACGTCCTCTCCTTTGATGTCCCATGACTGGTGTCCCGTCAATGACGTCCTCTCCTTTGATGTCCCTTCGCTGGAGTCTTGTCACTGATGTCTTGTCACTGATGTCTTGTCACCGACCGACACCTTCTCCGGCGATGGCATCGAAAAAAATCCAGTTTTTCCGATTACATCCGGCCAAGTCGGTTTTGCCAATTAGTTACGGAATGATATATTCAAAGGAGATTATTGAACGACCCAAAACCTCTCTATTAATCATTATTACTTCAAACGATGCGACTTATCATATTTGGTCCGCCGGGGGCCGGAAAGGGAACCCAGGCAAAAATGGTAGCGGAACATTTTGGTATTATTCATCTCTCAACGGGAAAAATGTTTCGTGAAGCTATCAACCAGGGTACTGAACTCGGAAATCTTGTACAATCCATCATCGACGAGGGTCAGCTTGTTCCTGACCAGACGGTTGTGGACATGGTGGAAGAGACCATTGCCAGCGAAGACTACGGCAAGGGGTATATCATTGATGGTTTTCCGCGTACCGTGGAACAGGCTGTTGCTTTCGACAACATGCTGGAACGGCGCAATGAGTCGGTTGATGCGTTTATTTCACTGCATGCACCCGACGATGTGCTGATCCAGAGGCTGCTGACCCGTGGCGAGGGCCGATCGGACGATACGGAAGAGAAAATCAAGACACGCCTGGAAGTCTACAAGAAAGAGACGGCGCCCGTGATGGAGTATTATCAACAGGCAGGCATGTTCCGGTCTGTGGACGGTACCGGCACCGTTGAAGAAATATTCCAGCGGATCCTGTCAGCTCTGCCCAAAAAATAATCTGTGCCACTCCACGCACAGCGGGGTGATATCCTGGATGGATTTCGCTTCATGGAACAGGTGTGCTCCTTTTCCGAGTACATACAAGGGCACCTGGTTGCGCGTATGCGTCTTGACGGAGAGATCCTCCAGATTACCATGATCACTGGTAAGGAGAAGGGTATATCCGTTTTCCTCCTGCCGGTTGATGAGATGTTCCAGGAACCGGTCAATGCGGGACAGGATTTTGTGCGCCAGACCGGCATCGCGGCTGTGACCGGCCTTGTCGGTCAGATAGTATTCAACCAGGACCAGATCGTGCTCTGTCGTTGCCCGGATTACCCGTTCTGCCGCATCTGATTCGGATATCAGCGGAACATCCAGTGAAAGGCGGGTCCGCCAGGCATCCTGTGTAAGCTCTGCGGTAATGGCTTTCTGTGCCAGGATCTCCGGCACGGAATTGAGTTTCATTCCCGCCCGGGTGGTCATGAAGGTGGTGCTGGACCAGCGGTTGGTTGTGGTGACATAATCAATGAACCGCTGCGGAAAGGCATTGATGAAATGGCACCGCCCGTTTCGGCGGCCAATTTTCTGAAAGATGCTTTCCCCGTCCAGCAGGCCGCGTATGGCCGAGTGCGGATAGGGCCCAAAGTGCCGGCCAAGCAGCTGTGCAGAATTGATTCCGGTGAAAAGGGTCACCTGTCCGGTTCCGCTTTGCGGCAATCCATCCATCCCCAGACAGGCATCAATGGAAGTGAAAAAATGTGCTCCGTTCCGGCAGGTTTCGGCATCTTCCGTGAAAGCCTGTCCACCCGCCATCGCTTTGAAAGCGGGATAATCATGCATCGTAAACGGATTCAACCCGTTGGAGCTGCCGAGTCCGACACCGTCCAGAAACAGGAATACAAGGGACATCAGCGCTCCACTATAATGGTTACGGGTCCGTCATTGACCAGGGATACGTCCATTTTGGCTGCAAAAATCCCAGTCTCAATCTTTCCCGGCATGGCATCTTCCAGCAAAGCCACCATGCGGTCATACATCTGTTCGGCCTTTTCAGGTCCGGCCGATGCCGTGAAACTTGGACGGGTGCCTTTTTTCAACGCACCATACAGCGTGAATTGCGATACGATCAGCATGCCGCCATCCACATCCTCCACACTGCGGTTCATCTTTCCCTCATCATCCTCAAAAATCCGGAGTTTCCTGAGTTTTTCGGCCATCCAGCGGAGCTGCTCGTCGGTATCATCGCGATGAACGGCCAGCAGCACCAGCAATCCCCTGCCAATGGCGCCGGCAACATTGCCGTCGACGGTGACCGATGCCTCTGAAACCCGCTGTACAACTGCTCTCATGGTCTTTCTGATTGTTAACAAGTATGGGGATAACCCTGCACCAAACCTGTTGATTTGGATACGGATCTTTTTTCTGTGCGGAAGATAACCATTTGTTCACTGGCAGATGCGGGATTCCCACACGATAAGCGCTCTGCAGGAAGTGTGGGTTACAAATAAACACTGAAATGTATGATTTATGTGATACGTGGATATTCCAATCAAAATCTTCTGTTAAGCAATTACCTGTGTTTGTTGTTATCCACATTTTTACCCACAAAGGCGGGGATGCCAATCAGAATAAAACGCAAAACTCTCTTTTCCACATATCCACAGTATCTATATACGATTACAAATTTATTACATAATCTATTACTTATAGAAAACCCGTGTGGAAAAAAAAAGAAAGGTCTTCTTGGTTTTGTTTCCTTTTGTTCCAAACTTTCATTTGTCCTTTCAGCGTTCCCTGACAGGATACGGAACAGCATGGCATTTCCCGAATCATCCCTAATTTTTTCAGTTAATTATGTCCAAGAAACATACATACAAGTCTGCCGGAGTGGATGTGGATGCCGGAAACAGGTTTGTGAAATCCATCGGCGACCTGGTTTCCAGAACGCACCGGCCGGAGGTCGTGACGTCCATTGGGGGTTTCGGCGGTCTGTTCCAGCCGGATTTTTCCTCCATGAAGCAGCCGGTCCTGGTGAGCAGCGTGGATGGTGTCGGGACCAAGCTGATCATCGCGTTCAAGACCGGGGTGTATGACACGGTGGGACAGTGTCTGGTTAACCATTGCGTCAATGACATTGCTGTCTGCGGGGCCGAGCCGCTTTTTTTTCTGGACTATTTTTCCACTGGAAAACTGGAACAGGAGGTGGCCTACGATGTCCTGAAAGGGTTCACTATCGCCTGCGAGGAAAACGGCTGTGCACTGATTGGCGGTGAAACCGCGGAGATGCCGGATATCTACGCAGAGGGTGAATTTGACCTGGCCGGAACGGTGGTGGGTGTGGTGGACCGGGATGAAATACTGGATGGATCCGCTATCCGGAACGGGGATATAATCCTCGGAGTGACCGGAAACGGATTGCATACCAACGGCTATTCACTGGCACGCAAAGTCTTGCTATCGAAGTACAGTGTTGATCAGCATGTTTCGGAACTGGGAATGACGATTGGAGAGGCCCTGCTGAAGATCCATCCGTCCTATCTCCAGATCATAAGAAAGCTGAAAAAAATGGAAGGGATCCGTGGCTTTGCCCACATAACGGGTGGTGGTATTGTGGGTAACACGGAGCGGATTATGCCAAAAGAAAAGGCCATGGAGGAACGGAATACGGAGGAAAAAAGCGAGGGTAAAAAGATACTGCAGGAAAAAGATACATATGAAAAAATGGCTGGAAAAAACGCCGAGGGGGGAAAAAAGGAGGAGAAAAAGACTCCTGACGGGCTTATTCCGGTCATTGACTGGGAAAGCTGGGAGTGGCCCGCTATTTTCGAACTGATCCGGAAGGAAGGCGATGTTCCGGTTGAGGATATGAGGCAGGCGTTCAATCTCGGTATTGGCCTGACGGTTGTCGTTTCACCCGAAAGAGCCGATTCCGTGCTGAACGCGGAGATACAGGCAGGATTCCGTATCCTCCCGATAGGAGAGATCAAAACCAGCCGATAAACACATTTCCTCTGTTACGCGTTGGTTCATAGACGCCGGCGACCCCGATATCCACAGGGAAGTTGAACATCCGGAATTGCATGCGGATTCCGCCCCCAAAGAGCGTGCGGGAGTCCGACATCCAGTCCTGGTATTGGCGAGACTGCACCGGGAACACCGTGTCACTGAACAGGACCAGATAGAACCGGTCCAGGAACACGGGCAGCAGTACCTGTCCGCGGTCGGCGTGCCAGAGCGGTATGGCAAAGCGGCTGTTGAGACGGGCCGCATTGTTGAATCCCAATAAAATCCTCTCATCGAATCCCTGGGAGTAAAAGCCGCTTATGTCGAAATATGGGCGGTTTTGCGTAACGGCTTCAACACCCAGGCGCAGGGACCAGTTTTCTTCCTGATAAAAGGTCAGGAACCGGTATATCCCGACCCGCAAGGCTGACAGTTTCTTTGCAGCATCGGTCTGCAGGTCCTGGTTCACTTCAGAAAAAAGAAGCCACCCCGTATTGGGCTGAACGTCCCGGATGTTCTGCTGAAGACGGTGCTGCCATGATACAAACAGGGAGGCACGTGTGCGCTGGAACCAGTCTGACTGCGAAGAGCCGCCGGTTGTGATGATCCTCTCCCTGAGCAGATCAATACCGGGCACAAAAGAGACAGTGGAACTGCGCGTGTTCTGGTCGAAGCGGTATTGCAGGGGGATGTCTATTCCGGCCCCCTGGCGATCCAGCAGAAAATCCGTGGTCTGGATGGGTTTTTGATAGAAATTGAGACGGAAGCCGGGATAGAAGCCGCTGAAACGGTAATCCACATCGTACCAGAAGCGGTTGTTGGATGTGCTCAGCTCGGCATTATAGCTGTGCCGGCGAAGCACGTCGCCGCCGGACACCACGGCGCCAAAGCGGTGGCCGATGAATTGCGATTCGTTTTCCCAGTACGGAAAGGCCGAGCGCGGCCGAAGCCATCCGATACCGGTCTGGTAGGGTGAGAGTGTCCATTCCCCGGGCAATTCCATTTCTGTTGGATTGTTGGAGGAAGATGCCGTTTCGCCATCATCCAGCGGACCACCGGCCTGGTTTTCGGTATAACCGGCCGGCAGCGGCGGGTCCGGGGAGGGTCCGGAGAAGGGTGGGTATTTCCATTGATCTGCCGGTATTTCCTCCGGCGCAAGCTGGGCATAATCCAGCAGCACCAGTTCAAAGCGATTTTTATGAAGCTGAACAGCCGCAATCATGGATCCATCCGGGCTCCAGGAGGCCTCCATGACACCGTAACGGTGGTTTGTTACTCGTCGCACAGAGCCGGCATCGGATTCTGGGCCGGAAGCGGGGGCCAGGGGGCCGGAATATTCATACAGATTCATCCGTCCGTCGAAATCCGACGTAAACAGCAGGGTGTGTCCATCCGGATGCCAGTCCGGATCGTAAATGGATGCCAGTTCGAATGCGATATCCGCCGGTTCGCGGTTGAATCGCTCAAGATCATCACGATGCAGGAACCAGAGCCCCTGGAGCCCCTGGCGATTGGCCAGAAGCACAAGGGAGTCGGGGTCTTTTGGATGAAAGGCCAGTTCCAGCAGGTGTCCCTGCTCCGGTATCAGAAGGGTATCCACACCGGTTCTTTTTATGGATACCAGGACATTACGCTCATGGTGGGTTTGCAGGGCCCAAATCGTATTTTCCGGGCCATATACAGGGGCGTGGATGCGATCCACCAGGATCAGGCGCCTGTTTTCACGATCCAGGTAATGGCCGGGAAACCGGACGTCCCCGTCATCGTCAACGGAGGCCTCATGGATCCTCATGCGCTGATAGTTGTGGTAGTAGGGATGGCGGTGATAGCGGGAGTAGAGGAAGCGGCTTCGGTCGCGGTTGAGCGTGAACTGAAAGTCGTCCGTTGACCGGGTTTCAAGGAACAGAGTGGCACTGTTGCTTTGTGTATCAAAGCTATAAATACCCGGGCGCTGGTTGTAAGAAAGGCTGTAATAAAGGATTTCGCGGTTGGATATCCAGAAGGGCTGGCGGATCCGGCCGGCTGTTATTGCATCCGGCGATGGATATACATCCCGGCTGATTGTGTTGTATTCCGCCTCTTTGTGCTCTTCGTGGTGTTCGCGGAACTGGCGGTAGAGCCGGGATGGCCGTTTGCCGGTTTGGTACCAAAGGGCCGAGCCGTATCCGAGGAATGGCCAGCGCGAAACGAACCGGATGGTGTTTTTCGTGGTTTCCATGCCGTATTCGTACTGCAGCCAGTGGATGAATTCATGTCCGCCGATATAATGACGGTCGAACGGCCAGGTCCGTGCCGGATCCATCATCATCTGTCCGAGCGACCAGCGATGCCGGCTGTCGTAGATGGTTTCGAACTGCTGTGTGAAATAGGGGTGGTTGCCGCGGCCGCTCAATCCGTATTGGCGGTGCGACTCATGGAAGACGGCAATACCCTCGATCATGCCAAGCGGGGCGGCAAGGTGCATGGAGCGGGCGAGATCCGGAGAAAACGGGCGGATGACGCCGGTCACCCCAAAGGTCGGGATTACATTCAGGTGCAGGGCGTGGACCAGCTCATGCGGCATGACGGTATTGAGCCAGTTGCCGTCCGAGGGGTTCATGCTTTTACTCTTGATCCGTGGTATTTCAACCTCAATTCGGAAATTCTGGGTGGTGACGTATCCGTTCGAAAGATCGTTCTGGCTGTTCAGAACCACCGGCATGCCGGACAGGGATCCACCGACCAGTGTTTGCACGATATCGTACTGGTCCTCCAGCAGCCAGGCCGAACGCAGGGCGGCCGCTTCCTCTCCTTCCTGGAAAAGTATGCGAAAATGCGGTGTTTCGAGCTGTTGCCAGACGGGGCGCGTCGGACGATAGACATTTTCGTAGATCTGGGCCCGTGCCGCATCCACCCCCGAAAGGAGAATCAGCAGAAGCGTTATACCCCACGTCAATCGGTATGCACCCATAGGTTGAAGCAAGAAGAAGGTTGAAGCAAGAAGAAGGTTGAAGCAAGAAGAAGGATGAAGCAAGAAGATCAGCTCGCCGAAACCGCCCGTCTGAATCGGTTGTGATCGGGCAGGTTACCTTCAAAACCGGGACCAAAAATCAAAGCCAAAAGCCGGGACCAAAAACCAGGATCAAAAACAAGAGCCAAAAGCCGGAGCCACAAACCGGCACCATGACGCTTCCGATCAGTAGTAGATCACATACTGGTACATGAGCCAGAAGAAGCAGAAGCTGCCGACCATCACCATAATATGCCAAATTGCGTGAAAATTAAAATGCTTTGGCGAGGGATTCGGCCATTTGATTCCATAGATGATGGCGCCCAGGGTGTATGCGAGTCCGCCCATTAAAATCCACGCGATGGCGCCGAAGGAGAAAACCTGCCATAGCGCGGGAAAAAAGATGAGGGCCATCCAACCCATGGTCAGGTAAAGCACCAGGGAGACCCATTTCGGAGCGTTGAACCAGATCAGTTTGAAGATCACGCCCAGTACGGCAACGGCCCAGACGGCAGTGAAGAGCGCCCACCCGAGAAATCCATCCAGCACGATCAGTGTGATTGGGGTGTATGTGCCGGCAATCAGCACATAGATCATGATATGGTCGATGCGGCGCAGGATGCGGAGCCCTTTTTCGGATACGGGAAGCAGATGGTAGAGGGTGCTTGCGAGATAGAGCAGGATCATGCTGCTTCCGAAAATCGAAAACGCCACAATATGTGTCGGCTGTCCGTGCAGAACGGATTTGTGGATGAGCAGTACGAGTCCGAGCACGGAGAGCAGCGCGCCGGCAAGGTGCGTGTACGCATTGGCGGGTTCGCGGACCCGGGACAGGATGGATCGCATCGGTTTCATTTTTGTGAAACGCTTCTGAATTCCACTTTCGTCTTTCCGCGTTTTTCTTCCTCGTAAAATTTGCGAAGGCTGTTGCGGGCCATCACCACAAGGATCACCGCGAGCACAAACAGGGTAACCGAGAGCAGGCTCAGGAACCAGGAGTCCTGCTGATACTGGTTCCATGCGAAGATGAGCAGGGAAAGAAGCGTGACGGTGAACATGAATATCATCGGGATGACGGTGAAAACCGGGTTCACTTTTTTCTTTGCCAGCCAGACGGTTCCGGCCAGAAGGGCCAGGGCGGCCAGCAGCTGGTTGGCCGAGCCGAATATGGGCCAGAGTTGTTCGAACTGGCCGGTAAGGAGCAGCAAACCGGATAAAAGCACAGCCAGGAATGTAGCGAAAAAGCGGTTTTGCAAGGGTGCGCGGATACGCGCGGACGGGATATCCTCGGCGTATTCCTGGATGATGAACCGGGCCAGACGCGTACAGGTGTCCAGGGTGGTGAGCGCAAATGCGGATACGGTCAGCGCCACGAATGAGATGGCCACCGTAACCGGAATGCCGATGGAGGAGATGAATCCGCCAAGCCCTTCAGAAAATAAAGTTACCGGGCCAACGTCTGCCAGCCGGAGGCCGAAATCGGCGCGTGTCATAACGGCAACGGCCATAACGGCGATCACCGCAAGCAGGGTCTCGATCAGCATCCCCCCGAAACCGATCATTTTGACATCTTCTTCTTTATTGATCT